>DATARB010000392.1:0-24491 GCA_036264375.1 Pseudolabrys sp. | reverse complement strand
GTTGTTGCCGCCAGCGGTCATCATGACGACGGAGTTGGTCTTGGTACCGGCTGCGGTGGCGGTCACGTTGACGGACAAGACGCAGTGAGTCGAAATATTCGCGTCCAAATCACCGACAGAAAAGGTGATCGTGCCGCTGCCTGCCGTCGCCGTGACGCTGGCGCCGTTGCAGCCTGGTCCGGTGTTGTCAGGGATGCTCAACCCGTTCGGCGTGGCCACCACGAGCCCGCTCGGCAGCGTGTCGGTAAACCTCACGATCTGGGCGAGCGTATCAATACCGGCGTCGACGGCGTTGATCTGGATCGTGAAGTTCAACGTTGTCGTGCCGCCGACCGAAATCGTCGCCGGGCTGAACGACATGTTGGCCGTGGCTGTCGAGAGTTGGGCCTGGGCGGGACGGGCGCCAAAGAAGGCGATGGCAAGCAGCGCACCGCAGGCAACGATGAGCCGGGTGGCCAGACCGCGACCGACGAGTGACATGAATTGATTCCCCAAAAACACGAGCCGGCGCTTCGGCGCCGGCCGTCATTCCCCAAACACAGCCATCATCCGTCGGCGCGTGCGCCGCCAACTGTTATGCGTCAATTGCTATGGTGGATGGCGACGCAATTCAACGCGCCAATTCACAACAAGGCGCCGTGTTTAAAACTTTCGCCGATCTGCGAGACGGCGTTGTCGTCAGCCTTGCCCCCGACATTGGAGAAATGCTTCGGGAGGGAAAAGAAAACCCCGCACTTGCGGGGCTGAGGATTCCAAGTGCGCCGATGCTTCCGCTATTTGACCTTGATGTTCGCGGCTGATTCCCGCCCCCTATTGGACGCCATTTCATATTCGATTACGGCACCCTCGCGGAGCGTGCTCAAGCCGGCGCGCTCGACCGCGGAGATATGCACGAACACATCCTTGCCGCCGCTCTCAGGTTGAACGAAGCCGTATCCCTTAGTCGGATTGAACCATTTCACTGTGCCAGTCGCCACTATCACTCTCCACCGCTGAGGCTGACACGGCATCTTACGAATGAGCGTGGCGCTTGCGGTGGTATCAATTTAGGCCAGCTCGTTGAGTATATCACGAACATGGCCGCTCGCAGCGCCGGCAGCGGTCACCGTATACCGAATTGATCCAAATCGCGGATCGTTACTTTGCGCGCATGGGACGCGGACGTAAACTTGCGTGTACTTCACATGCTCGTGCTCATTGTGCTTAAGCCAGGAGGACGGAGCGATGAACACTCAGCAATCACTTACGGCTGGCGCATTGGCATTCGTTCTTTCGATTTCGGTCGGTCATGCCGGTCCGTGTTCGAGTGAGATTGACGGTGCGATGGCCGACTTCGAGAGCATCCTCAACGCACGCGCAGCCAGAGGGCCAACCGCGCAACAAAGTACTGGCGCCCAAATGCACCGCCAGCCGACGCCGAAGTCGGTGGCCGCTTCCGAAAGCACGGTCGGTGACCTGCCAGCAGAGAAAATCGATGCGGTCACGGCGGCGATGGCGCGAGCGCGAGAAGCAGATGGCGCTGGCGATCAGGCGGCCTGTCAGGAGGCTCTTGCCGATGCGCGCCGCGCAGCTGGCCAGTAGATGGCTAATCGGATCATCTATCTGCATTGGATCGTTTTCATCTGCCAGAGATTAGCCGGGCCATGGCGGCACTCGCCTTCGGCGTTCCCGCTGCGACTCTTGTTGTTGGCCTTGCTTTCGGGTGGTTTTTTTCCGGCTTTAAGGCGCGGCCGTCTTGAAAGATCAGGCGCGCACGATTGACGCAACGGACGAGGGCGAGAACGGCGCACCGCGCTCATTTACGAACCCGAGCTTCGCTAACTCGGCGGAAATATCCCGAAGCGAGCGTTGACCACCTTTCGGAGATCTCCGGCGCAGCCGTTTCGCCACCTGCACCAAGTCGGGGTTGATCTCACCCCACGACTTACGACCCTCGCACTTGCCTGCGCCCCTGCGCTTGCGCTCACGAGCGGCCCTGAGTTTCGCGACGAGCCGGGCCTTCTCGTACTCGGCAAAGGCACCGGCGATCTGGCGCATCATCACGCGAGACGGATCGCTCGTGTCGGTAAGATCGTCGCCGGTCGCCGTGGGCCATCGAGCAGCCCGACATCGACGTGCGTGCAAATCCCTGCCGCGACGTAAAGCCTATCAAGGTCGTTTCTGAGGGCTGGTACACCTGGACCATTGAGGATGTCGCCAAGTTCATCGAGCGGCACCCAAAGGGCACAATGCCCTATCTCGCGCTTTGCCTGATGCTGTTCCTGGGCGCGCGCCGGGAAGACGCGATCCGGCTCGGGCCGAAGAACCGGCGCGGCGACGCCATGCGGTACGTGCCGAAAAAGACGAAGTACGTGCGCGTGGAGGAGAGCGTTAAGCCGGTCCTCGCCCCACTCGCGGAGGCCATCGAGGCGACGGCGCACGGCATCGACTTCTATCTCCTCACCTCCCACGGCAAGGCATTCAGCGATGGCGGTTTTGGGAACTGGATGCGCCAGCGGTGCGACGAGGCGGGGCTGCCCGAGTGTTCCTCGCACGGCCTCAAGAAAGCCGCCGCGACCATCTGCGCGAACATGGGCGCGACCGACCGGCAGATGATAATGCTGTTCGACTGGAAGACGGAGAAGATGGCCAACGTCTACACGCGCAAGGCCAATAAGGAGAAGCTCGCCGCTGATGCCGCTCGCCTCCTTGGAGCGTTCTTCGAGGGAACGCCACAAGTACTGATCGAGAACAAGGCGGAAGCCGGATAGGCCGACCCACCGGACCATCAACCGACCCACCGAAAACTAAGCTGCTGAAATATATGGCGAAATTTAGAGGGTGGTGGGAGAGGTAGGACTCGAACCTACGAAGGCATAGCCAGCGGATTTACAGTCCGCCCCCTTTGCCGCTCGGGACACTCTCCCCCAAAGCCGCCGCACCATATTGATCGCCAAAGACAAACGGCGTCGGTCGGGATGGCGCGTCTTATGGGCAGCGGGGGCGGCGAAGTCAATGGAGGCCTGTTCGGAATGCCGCGGATCAAGTAAGGCACGCAAGAGGCCGCCGCCGGATCGCGGCGGATCGGGCCTATCGCCCTGCAAAGAAAGCAAGAAACGCGCATGTCACGTCCTCCCAGCCAACGGCCCGCTCCCCGTGGAAAACCGGGCGCGACGCGCGAGCAGACCGAGCGGCGCGAGCGCTTCGAGCGCGCCCGCCGCGAGAGCCTGCGGCCGGAGGCCGACGGCCCGGTGATGCTCTACGGCTGGCACACGGTGACCGCCGCCCTGCAAAACCCTGCGCGGCGGGTGCGCCGGCTGCTCGCCACCGAGAATGCCGCGCGCCGGCTCGCCGACGAGGGGCTCGGCGGAACGGCGACCCCCGAGATCGTGCGGCCAACGGCGATCGCCGAACGGCTGCTGCCCGATGCCGTGCATCAGGGCCTCTATCTCGAGGCCGATCCGCTGCCCTCCCCGGACGTCGAGGACGTGCCGGCCAAGGGCGTGGTGCTGGTGCTCGACCAGATCACCGATCCACACAATGTCGGCGCGATCTTCCGCTCGGCCTCGGCCTTCGCCGTCACGGCTATCGTGACGACGCAGCGCCACTCGCCGGAAGCGACCGGCGCCCTCGCCAAGGCCGCATCGGGCGCGCTCGAGCACGTGCCGCTGGTGAATGTGCAGAACCTGGCGCGCGGGCTCGCCGCGCTCAAGCAGAACGGCTTCTTCGTCGTCGGCCTCGACTCCGACGGCGAGAGCGACCTCGCCGCGTTGCCCTTGCGCGCGCCGCTGGCGCTGGTGCTCGGCGCCGAAGGCAAGGGCCTGCGCCAGCTCACCAAGGAAACCTGCGACGCCGTCGCGCGCATCGACCTGCCCGGCGCGATCAGGAGCCTCAACGTGTCGAACGCGGCGGCGCTTTCGCTCTATGTCGCGAGCCGGAGCCTGGCGCAGGAATAGCGCATGATCCCGAAAAGTGGGTACCGGTTTTCGGACAAGATAATGCGCTGGCAAAATGCGAACGGCGGGCCCCCACCCGCCGTTCGCCTCCCACAATCTCGTTGAACGTCTGTTATTCCGCGCTCGCCTTCGCGTCTCCACCCGCGCGCTTGCGGAAGAGACGGATGCTCATCCGGTCCGGACCGAGGATCGTCACCTCCGCTTCCGCATGGATGACGCGCAGCTTGTCGTCGCCGCGCTTGATGTTCTTGCCCGTATCGCGCGCTTCCGCCGCGACCGGCTTCTGACGTGTCGCGGCCGGCGCCGCGGGTGCGTCCTCGACGTAATGCCTGCGCTCGATGACGCGGGGCGGATCGTCAACGACGCGCCGCGTTTCAATGACGACCGGCTTCTCGTGCACGACTGTCTTGGTTTCGACCACGTCGTGCTTGGCCGCGCTCTTGACCGCAAGCTTGGCCGCGCTTTTGGCCGCGTGGCGGTGGCGCAAGTCCTCGATCGCCGCGCGATCGTTTCTTATGCGCGGCCGCCCGCTCGCGGACGCATTGGAGTGCTTCGCGCTCACATGATGGCGAATGCCATTCGCGTGGCGCACGTAAGGATATGCGCGCGACGCGGCCGGGCGCTGGATCACGTAGGTGTTCGGCGCCACCTCGATGGCGTAGGGCTGATCGGCCTGGACGGCATAAGGATAGAGCGGCGGCTGCCCGCCATAGGACTGGGCCTGCGCCGGCGGCGGCGTGAGGACGGCCCCTGCGGCAATGGAGAGAGCAGCGAACGCGACGAAAGAACGGTTCATTTGAGCGGCGGCTCCACAAACGGCGTGGCCTCGCCAGCAACGGCGGACCTTCGCCCGCGCGGCAATTCGGGCAGGACGGCCGACGATGTCGACCAATAACGGGTGTAGCTCGCCGCGGGCCTGTAGTGGCGGGTCGCCGAGATGTTTTCCAGTCGTCCGACGCGCGGCCGCTTGCCTGTCACCGGGTAATAATGGCGGCCCTGCCAGGGCGCGAGCCAGTAGGCGCGCACGACCACCCCGGGCTGGTCGTCGAAGATCCACACTTGGCCGGCATGACGGCCAACAGCATTGTAAGTGAAGCCGCCGTAGCCGACCCCATGGACCGGCAATTCCGTAGCCTCAGCCCCGGCGGCGAAGCCGGCGAGGCAAGCGGCAATACCAGCAATGGCCAAAAGAGCGCGCACGTCCGCATCTCCAATCCATCACGAACTTGGGATCGGTATATACGAAACCTTTACGCTGTTGGCGCCAATCGCCGGGTAACACTAACCGCGCCGCGAGGCTGGGTTGCACGCGAAACGCTTGTAGCCTTGGGCCGTTGAGTCCATGAAGCCCCACAAGCGTCGACGTTAAAGTTAAGACCCCTATGACCACCCGTAAGTCACCTGTTTCTCCTGCAAAACCAGCCCAAACCGTGCGCGGGACATTCCGCCAACGGTACGACGAACTTGAATCGCGCCGCACCGAACTGGTCGAGCGCCTGCGCGCCCTCGGCGAAGCCGCGAAGAAGCATCCCGGCTACAATCGCGCCCTGAAGCTGCTCAACGACACCTTCCGCAAGTCGAAGCTGGCCCAGCGGCTGGCGGTGCTGCAAGCCGCCGCCTGGCTCATCGATATCCTCGAAAAGCTCACCTCGACCACCTTTTGAGCGATGGCGGGGCGGGTCATTTGTGGGCAGAGGCCCGCCTTCCCCACATTTTTCCTTTGACCTCAGCGCTTTAGCGCCAGAAGCGCCTGGCCTTTGCGCGCGCCAGGCTCGACTTTAGACGTACGACGTGTTGCTCACAGACGAGGCATGCGTTCTGGGCGTATCTGTGTTGCGGGGACGGATTCACGATTTAGACACAAACGATTCTGCGAGGCCGCCCCCAAGAACAACGAGCAACCTGGGGAAACGCCTATGACAACGACGACAGCCACTGGCTTTACGTCGCGCGGAATGACCTCCGAGGAACGGCTGGTCATCTTCGCGTCCTCACTCGGCACCGTGTTCGAGTGGTACGACTTTTACATCTACGGCACGCTCGGCGTGTTCCTGGCAAAATACTTCTTCGCCAATGTGCCGGCCAATGTCGGCTTCATTTTCGCGCTGCTCGCCTTCGCGGCCGGCTTCGCGGTGCGCCCCTTCGGCGCCCTGATCTTCGGCCGGTTCGGCGACATGATCGGCCGCAAATACACGTTCCTCGTCACCATGAGCCTGATGGGCGTCGGCACCTTCTTCATCGGTGTGCTGCCGGGCTACGCCAGTTGGGGCATCGCGGCGCCGATCCTGCTGATCGCATTCCGCCTCATCCAAGGCCTCGCGCTCGGCGGTGAATACGGCGGCGCGGCGATCTATGTCGCGGAGCACGCACCTCAAGGCAAGCGCGGCTACTACACCTCCTGGATCCAGACCACCGCGACGCTCGGCCTGTTCATGGCGTTGCTGCTCGTGCTCGGCGTGCGCTCCGCGATGGGCGAGGAAGCCTTTGGCGACTGGGGCTGGCGCATTCCCTTCCTGCTCTCCGCCGTGCTGCTGGTGGTGTCGATCTGGATCCGGCTCAAGCTCAACGAGTCGCCGCTGTTCCAGCGCATGAAGGATGAAGGCAAGGTATCCAAGCGACCGTTGTCGGAAGCCTTCGGCGAGTGGGCGAATGCGAAGATCGCCATCCTTGCGCTGTTGGGCGCCACCGCCGGCGAAGCCGTCATCTGGTACGGCGGCCAGTTCTACGCGCTGTTCTTCATGACCCAGACGATCAAGGTGCCGGCCGTGACCGCGCAGATTCTCGTCGCCGTCGGACTGTTGATCGGCACTCCGTGCTTCATCCTGTTCGGATGGCTCTCGGACAAGATCGGCCGCAAACCGATCATGCTGGCGGGCTTCGCGCTCGCAGTCGTCACCTACTTCCCGATCTTCCAGGGCATCACCCACTTCGCCAATCCGAAGCTGGAGCGCGCTCTGGCGGCGGCCCCGGTGACGGTGACCGCCGATCCGAGCGAATGCTCGTTCCAGTTCAAGGCGACCGGCACTGAGAAGTTCACCACCGGCTGCGACACTATCAAATCGGCGCTGGTGAATCTGTCGGTGAACTACGAGAACGTCGCGGCGCCGGTGGGCACACCCGCAAGCGTCAAGATCGGCGACCAGGTCATCCCCGCCAATACGGCAAATCTCGCCGTCGCGGTCGCCAACGCCGTGAAGGCGCACGGCTACCCGCCGAGCGCCGATCCCGCCGACATCAACTACCCGATGACGGTGCTGCTGCTCGCGATCCTGGTCGTCTACGTGACCATGGTCTACGGGCCGATCGCCGCCTGGCTGGTGGAACTCTTCCCGACCCGCATCCGCTACAGCGGCCTGTCCCTGCCCTATCATATCGGCAACGGCTGGTTCGGCGGCTTCCTGCCGGCCACGGTGTTCGCCATCGTTGCCGCCACCGGCAACATCTATTCGGGCCTCTGGTACCCGATCATCGTCGCTGCGATGAGCTTCGTGGTCGCGCTGATCTTCCTGCCAGAGACGAAGGATCGCGACATCAGCAAGATATAAGTCAGCCATCAAACACGGCAGGCGGATGCCTGCCGGTCGAGGCGAACGAAGGCGCCCCGCACCACAATGCGGGGCGTTTTTTTTGTGCAGGGACGGAAGGCCGTGGCTGCCGCTTGTCGAGAACCGGCGACGCTGCTAGCTGTCCTGCGCGAGCCGGCTTAGCTCAGCGGTAGAGCAGCGGTTTTGTAAACCGAAGGTCGGGGGTTCAATCCCCTCAGCCGGCACCATATTTGGCCGTTTCGTGCCCATAAAAAAATCCGTAAAAGTCGCACGTCCGAAAGGACGAAGGACCTTGTTCGCCGGTTATAGCCTGTGCCACACTGACACGTTGGCAATACTCGGAGATCTAGCATGCCTCAGGGCACCGTAAAGTGGTTTAATCCGACGAAGGGCTACGGCTTCATCCAGCCCCAAGAAGGCGGGAAGGATGTGTTCGTACACATCTCGGCGGTCGAACGCGCCGGACTTAGCACTCTGAACGAAGGACAAACCGTTCAGTACGAACTCGTCGAGAACCGCGGAAAGACATCCGCGGAGAACCTTAAAGTCAAGTGACGCTTAGACCTCTGAGCTGATTTCGGCTTCGCTGTCTGAATTCGTCACCTCCACCTCGCTGTAAGGCTCGGTGGTCAATGCGCGCTTCGTCGACGCGCCGAAGCGCCGGTGCTTGTTTGCTCCGGCGATAATGGTTTTGTTTATTGGCGCTGTTTTCCGAAACGGAAAGCGGCGCTTTTTTTTCGGCGCAAAGGCAATTCTTATGTCGCGTGCGCCGTCTCTTCAGCGCCCGTGCGTATTGCGTTTGCCGGAAATGTTCCGGTCGTCCGCGCGGAAGCAGGGACCTAGCTCTTAAAGCCCTGTTTTCCTGACTCTCTGGCTTCCCGCTTTCGCGGGAATGAGCGGAGCAAAGTGCGACGCTACGCAACACGCGCTAGCGCGTGAGTTTTTCCAGCTCCGGAAACGGACCGTAGCTGACATCCTTGCAAAGCTCTTTCGTCTGCCGCGGCGTATCGACGAATTGGTCGAGCTTGCCCGAAACGAAGATCGCGGCGCCCTCCTTCATCCCCGTGTACTTCCGGTCCATGTCGCGCGCGTTGAAACGCACGCAGGCGATGTAGCGCTGGCCTTGTCCGATGTCCTTGAGCTGCGGTGTCGAGACCCCTGCCCCGCGCACATTCGTCGGATCGTTGAGATAGCTGCGCAGGAACGCGATCAGGTCGCTCCGGTAGTTTTGCGGGGCAACGTTCTGCGCTTCCCAGCGCGCCTTCAACTCCGCCGGGCTGGGGCCGATGTCGTCGCTGGCGCAGCCGCCAAGCGCGAGCGCCGCTGCGAGCGGCACGACGCGTGTCAATCCTCGCATGCCGAAATCTCCGAATCCCCGCCCGCCGGGCACAATCATAGCGCCCCGCGGCGGAACGGCTAGCAACGCGACATGAAATACTCCTAGGCTTGCTGGTGTTAAACCCGCGCAGGGCGGCAGACGCGCTCATACAAGGATCGGACGATCATGCCGGCTCTCACCCGCCGCTCATTTTTGGCCACATCCATGGCGACGTCCGCCCTCGCCGGCTGCGCGGCCTTTGCGCCCTCCGCGCACGCGGCGGCCCCGCTCGCAGTCGCGCAAGGCCCCGGCGCCTACCGCTACAAGCTCGGCGACTATCAGCTCACCGCGCTCTACGACGGCACCTGGTATCTGCCGATCGATGACGCGTTCATGCGCAACGCAACCGGCGCGGAGGTGAATGCCGCGCTCGCGGCCGCCTTCCTTCCCCCGAAGATACTGCCGGTCACCTTCACGGCGCTGCTGGTCAACACCGGCAACAAGCTCATCCTGATCGATACCGGCACCGCCGGGCAGATCACCGATACCGCCGGCACGATGCTCGCCAATCTGGCCGTCGCCGGCGTCAGCCCGAACGCGATCGACACGATCCTGATCTCGCATTTCCATCCCGATCATATCGACGGCATCAAGACAAAGGACGGCGGCAAGGTCTTCCCCAATGCCGAAATCCTCGTGCCGGAGCCGGAATGGACTTTCTGGATGGACGACGGCAACGAAGCACGCGCGAGCGGGTCAGTGCTCGGCTACTTCCGCAACGTGCGGCGCATCTTCCGCGATATCGCCAAAGAGGTGCGGCCGTTCAAACCCGGAGCCGAGGTCGCGCCCGGCATCGTGTCGATCCCCGCCTACGGCCACACGCCCGGGCACACCGCCTTCGCCATTCATTCCGGACCGGAGTCTCTGCTGGTGATGAGCGACACGGTGCGCAATCCGTACCTGTTCGCGCGGCATCCCGATTGGCAGCCGATCTTCGATATGGACGGCCTGCAGGCTGTCGCGGCGCGGCGGCGCATGCTCGATCAGGCGGCGGCCGATCGAATGTTCGTCGAGGCCTACCACTTCCCCTTCCCGGCCTGCGGCCACATCGTGCGCGCCGGCACCGGCTATGAACTGGTGCCGGTGGAGTGGCAGCCGCTATAGGGCACGCGGACTCCAGAAGACGCAAAACAGGCCGCCCACTGAGGCGGCCTGTTTTTATTTCGCGAAGCAGACTGTGACGCCAGTTCTCGCAACCTCCCGCGGCGTGAGCAATCGCCGCAGGCCGGCACGCGGACCGTCAGTTCGACGGCCACCAGCGGCTATCGCCTTGGCGCGGGCGCATAACTACCGGCCGGCCTGACGGCGCACAGACGGTCCAGCTCTGCGTGGTCTTAGTTGCAACGGTAATCCGGGCTGTACCATCGCGGCTGCTCTCGGCGTGCGCCTGCATGGCCGAGGTCGCGAGAACCGCCAGCATAAGCACGCTCAGGGAGAATACGGGGGTCTTCATCGGAAGCTCCTGCTGCTTGAGTTCTGGCGGGTCATCCCGCATCGGATGCACGCACGATAGCGGCGTGGCAGGGCGCGACCAGCCAGGAAAAATACGATCAGGGTTCGCACGTCAGGGAAAATACGAGCGCGAAATTGAAAGGCCGCCCAACAAGAGCGGCCTTTGGGTAATCCTTGCTACGCCCACTCTATCGGTGACTCGGTCCGATACCCGAACCCCGCCGCAAATACCGATACCTTCCGCGCATACGCGAACGCATCGGGTGTTGCGGGGGCAACGATGCGCCGCGAGTCAAGCGCCGCCCGGTAGCAGCGCTTGCTCGTCCCGTATTATCGGCGTTCGGCGGCGTGGATCAGCCGACGGTGCGCTTCACCGGCTGCTTGATGCGCTTCGACTGCTTCATCGGCTTCGCGTGCGTGACATGCTTGGTCACGTGCGCCTTCTTCGCCGTCACGTGATGGCTGACGACATGCTTGTGCGCGACATGGCGTGTGGCCACGTGATGACGCTTGGCGACATGATGCGTGGCGACGTGCTTCTTGGTCACGTGGTGCGTCGCCGGGGCCTGCGTCGTGGGCGACTGCGCCAGCGCGGGGGCGGCGATCAGGCTGCCCGCCACGAGGGCGGCTGCGAGGGTCTTGAACATGGGGTTTCGTCCTTCATTCGTCGGGCCGCCGCAGCCCGGGAGATTTCGGCCGACCGGCCTGTCGCCGATCTTCGCCGCTGACCATGGTCCCGGGCCACTGAATGCGCTCTGAAGTGCGCTTTTACCCGCCGTTCAAACTGCGGTCGGCCCGGTGTTCGAAAGCAGGCGGGAACAAGGCGCCGCTATTCTTGGCCGGCCGAAGGACTAGCCGCCCTCGTGAAGTGTTTTCCCAATGTCGGCCGTTCCGGCTATCCTGCACAGGCAACCGGCCCGCTATCCAGGAGAGGTTATCCATGCCCCCGACCCCAGCGTACCGCCGTTTCAGCATGTTCGCCGCCGCCGCCCTGCTGGTGACTGCTATCGGGCTCAAGCCCGTGGTCGTTCACGCCATGGGCACCGACAGCCCGCCGCCGAGCGACGATGGACAAGGCAAGAAAAAGAAGAAGGGTGGCAGCGCCACCGAGGAGCAGCAGCAACAGCAGGCTTACGAGCAGTTCTTGCGCGGCTACCGCGCCGCCCGCGACGAGATTCTGTCCGGCGACTACAAAGGCGGCATCGCTGCCATGCATGCGCTCGGCCATGACGAGAATGCCGACGTCGCCAATTACATCGGCTACGCCAACCGCAAGCTCGGCAATTACGACCAGTCGAAAGAATGGTACGACAAGGCCCTCGCCGCCGATCCCGACCACGTCCGCACCTGGTCCTATTACGGCATGTGGCACATGGAGCAAGGTAACCGACTGAAGGCCGAGGATTTCCTCGACAAGGTGCGCGCGATCTGCGGCACCACGACCTGCGAAGAATACAAAGAGCTCAAGGCCGTGATCGACGGCAAGGCGAGCTATTAACTAACGTTGTCTCAATCAAGGTGTCATCGCCGGGCTTGTCCCGGCGATCTCGCTTAGGAAGGCAAGACCTTGCCCCTTGAATCGGGATTGCCGGGTCAAGCCCGGCAATGACAGTGCGGGGACGCCACGCCGCGTCCGGGACACGTCATTCCTGGGCGCTTGTCTCTCGCACAATCCACGCATAGTAGTCCGCGTCGACACTCTCCACCGGCAGCACCATGATCGCGGGCGTCTTGTAACTGTGCCCCTCTTTCGCCGCCTTGCGCACGGCTTCGGCCAGCGAGGCCCGGGTCTTCACGATCATGACAACCTCCTCCGCCCGCTCCAGCTTGCCCTCCCACCAGTAGTGGGAAATCATCCCCGGCAGGATGTTGACGCAGGCCGCCAGCCGCTTCTCGACGATCGTCCGGCCGGCCCCCTCCGCCTCGACAATCGAGGGCCAAGTCGTATAGACGAGCACCGCGCGTTCCATCGTTTGGACCTTTTACCCTGCATGAACCGGCCGGCCCCGCCTCTCCAAAACATCGCCTTCGTCGCGGGAACCACGCCGGAGGCGCGCACCGCCTGCGAGTTTCTGACCAGGCACTATGGCAATGCCGAGCCGGACAAGGCCGACGTCATCGTCGCGCTCGGCGGCGACGGCCTGATGCTCCAGACCCTGCACAAGTTCATGAATTCCGGCAAGCCGATCTACGGCATGCATCGCGGCACCGTCGGCTTTCTGATGAACGAGTTTTCGCCCGACGGCCTCGCCGAGCGGCTCGCCAAGGCGCACGTGACCGTGATCCATCCGTTGGTGATGCGCGCCTGCGACGCGCAAGGGCGCACTTTCGTGCATCGCGCCATCAACGAGGTGTCGCTGTTCCGCCAGAGCGCGCAAGCGGCGCGCCTGCGCGTTCTTATCGACGGCGAGGAGCGGCTTTCCGAGCTGGTTGCGGACGGCGTGCTGGTCGCGACCCCCGCCGGCTCGACCGCCTATAATCTGTCGGTGCAAGGCCCGATCATTCCGATCAACGCGCGGCTGATGGCGCTCACGCCCATCAGCCCGTTCCGCCCGCGGCGCTGGCGCGGTGCCCTGCTGCCCGAAAAGGCCCATGTGACCATCGAGGTGCTGGAAGCCGACAAGCGCCCCGTCGCCGCCGTCGCCGACCACGACGAGGTGCGCTCGGTGGTGAGCGTCGATATCGCCATGGATCTCGATACGTCGATCAACATGCTGTTCGATCCGGGCCACAGCCTCGACGAACGAATTCTGCGTGAGCAATTCGGAGTCTGATTTCGCTGATCGAAGGGGAGCGACCCGCGAATGACCAAGCAGTTCGAATTCATCGTCAACGGCAAGCCGGCCAGCGTTACGCTGTCGAACGAAGAGACGCCGCTGCTCGACGCGCTGCGCAATGCGCTCGGGCTGATGGGCACGCGCTTCGGCTGCGGGCTCGAGCAGTGCGGCTGCTGCATGGTGCTGATCGACGGCAAGCCGGAGAAATCCTGCGCGCGCCCCATCTGGACTATCGCCGGCAAGAGCGTGACCACCATCGAAGGCCTCGGCAGCGCCGAGCGTCCGCACGTTTTGCAGCAGGCTTTCCTCGACGAGCAGGCCGGGCAATGCGGCTATTGCCTCTCCGGCATCATCGTCGCGGCCAAAGCGCTGCTCGACCGCAATCCGAAAGCCTCGCGCGCCGAGATCGCGGAAGCGCTGGACGGCAACATCTGCCGCTGCGGCTCGCATAACCGGATCCTGCGCGCCGTGGAGAAGGCCGCCGCGGCGATGCGCGCGGGAGCCGCCTCATGAATGCGCCACTGCCCGCCCCGCTCGCCGATAATCCTAGCCTCGCGCTTTGGGTCTCGTTCCCGGCGCCGGGCAAAATCACCATAGGCACAGGCCGCGTCGAACTCGGCCAGGGCGTGCTTACCGCCATGGCGCAGATCGCCGCCGACGAACTGGATGTCGCCTTGGCGCGCATCACCGTGCGGTCAGGCGACACCGTGCTCGCGCCGAACGAGGGCTACACCGCCGGCAGCCAGTCGATCCAATATGGCGGCGCCGCGCTGCGGCAGGCCTGCGCCGATGTCCGTGCGCTGGTCCTCGCACAGGCGGCGACGGTGATCGGTTGCGATGTGAGCGAACTGAGCGTCCGTGACGGCAGCATTCATTGCAATGGCACGTCCACCGGACAGGACTATTGGCGGCTCGCCGCGTCGATCGATCTCACCGCCAAAGCGACCGGCGGCGGCACGCGCAAAGCCATCGGCGAACTCGCAACCATCGGCGCGAACACGCCCCGCGTCGACTTGCCCGGCAAGATCTTCGGCGCGCCGAGCTTCATCCACGACATGAGGCTCGACGGCATGGTGCATGCGCGCGTGGTGCGCCAGCCCAATCGCGGCGCCACACTCGACACGGTCGATGAGGCCGCGATCCGCCGCGCCGCCAAGGGCGACATCGAGCTCGTGCGGCACGGCAATTTCCTCGCCGTCATCGGCAAGGACGAGACCGCGGTGGACTTAGGCGCCGCTGCCGCGGCCAACCACGTGACCTGGCAGCACGTCGAGCGGCCGACGCCGCTCCAGCAGGAAGCCTCCTGGCTCTTGCAACAGCCGGCCATCGACCGCCTCATCGGCGAGCCCGAGCCGCCCAACAGCCAAAGCCGCGAACGCTTCGAGGCCACCTACTCGCGCGGCTATCTCGCGCATGCCTCGATCTCCCCATCCTGCGGGCTGGCGCTCTACAAGGACGGCCATCTGACGGTGTGGACGCATTGCCAGGGCGTCTTCCCCCTGCGCGCGTCGCTCGCGCGCGAGATCGGCATCGACCCCGCCAAGATCAGCGTGCATCACGCGCAGGGCTCGGGCTGCTACGGCCACAACGGCGCCGACGATGCCGCCGCAGACGCCGCCATCATCGCCGTGCACAAGCCCGGCGTGCCGGTGCGCGTGCGCTGGCGGCGCGAGGAGGAATTCGTCTACGAGCCGAAGACGCCGGCGATGATCGTGAAGGTCCGCGCGCTGCTGGACGATGCCGGCAAGCCCGCCGACTGGACCGCCGAGATCTGGAGCCCGACGCATAATCTGCGGCCCGGGGCCGGCGGCAATCTGCTCGGCGCGCTGGCCCTGCCCGATCCGCCGGCTGCGCCGCCGCCGGGTGATGTGCCGGAAGCCAATGGCGGCGGCGCGACGCGCAATGCCGAGCCGCTCTACGACATTCCCGCCAAGCGCATCATCCATCACCTGGTGACGGAAACGCCGGTGCGCACCTCGGCGCTGCGCGGGCTTGGCGCCATGCCGAACGTGTTCGCGCTCGAATGCTGCATCGACGAACTGGCCGAGCGCGCCGGCGTCGATCCGGTCGCCTACCGCCTCTCGATCACCGCCGACCCGCGCGCCCGCGCTGTCATCGAGAAAACGGCCGCCATGGCGAACTGGCAGGCCGGCGCGCCGGGCGGCACAGGCATCGGCCGCGGCATCGCCTTCGCGCGCTACAAGAATCGCGCAGCTTACGCGGCCGTGATTGTTGAACTTGAAGTGGACGAAGAGATCCGCCTGCGTCACGTCTGGTGCGCCTGCGATGCCGGCCTCGTCATCAATCCGGACGGCGTCATCAACCAGATCGAAGGCGGCATCATCCAGTCGGCTAGCTGGGTGCTCAAGGAGCAGGTGCGCTTCGATAACGAGGCAAACGCGGGCATCGCCTCCTTCGATTGGGAGACCTACCCGGTGCTGAAGTTCAGCGAAGTGCCGGAGATCGACATCGAACTGATCAACACCAAGGACGACGTCCCGCTCGGCGTCGGCGAAGTCACCGCCGGCCCGACTGCGGCAGCCATCGGCAATGCCGTCTCGCACGCGCTCGGCGCGCGCATCCGTGACTTGCCGCTGACGCGCGAGCGCATCATGAGCGCGCTGTTGAAGAGTTAGAGCAGGTTGCGTTTGCGTCGCCACTTGCTCCGCTCATTCCCGCGTAAGCGGGAATCCAGAATATCGAGCTTCAGCGCTGGGTCCCCGCTTTCGCGGGGACGAGCGGCCGATTCCATGCAAAAGTGACGCGCGCTAAATCCTTCGCAGCGGATTGGTCAGCGCCAGGAAGAATCCGCCGGTGGTGAACACCGCGATCAAGAGGAACGCGGCGCGGAATGCCTCGGTGATGTCCACCTGAACGGCCGCCCGTTGTTCGGGCGAGAGCACCGGCGCGGCTTGCGTGCCATGCTCGACCATCATCGCGAAAATGCGCGCCGCTTCCGGATTGCGGATCGTCAGGAAGGCGAAGAGCATGGTGCCGACCAGCGCCGTGCCGAAAGCAGCCCCGATCGAGCGCGAGAACTGCACCGAGGCCGCCGCCTCGCCGAGCCGCAAACTGCCCGCCGCGAACTGCACCAGCACCTGCACGACGCCCATCACCGTACCCATGAACAGGCCGTTGAACAGCAGCAGCACGGCGAAGGCGGGCGTGCTCAACTGCGGTGCGAAGAAGGCGAGGATCAGGATGTTGATGGTGAGCAGCGCCACGCCGACGATCGGATAGATCGTCGTGCGGCCCGTCTTGTTGACCAGCCGCCCGGTCACCAGCGAACCGACGCCGATGCCGATGGTCAACGGCACCAGCAGCACGCCGGTCTCGGAGGGCGAGGTGCCGCGCACAACCTCGAGATAGACGGGCAGGAACGTGATCAGCGACACCAACGCGCCGCCGTGACAGGCGGCGAGCGCGTCGCTCTTCCAGATCGCCGGCATGCGCAGCAGACCGAACGGAATGAGCGGCGACTCGGTGCGGTTCTCGTGCCGCACCAGAAGCACCAGCGCGATCAGGCCGATCGCCAGCAGAGTGCCGCCCATCGGCAAGGCGGAAATATCGGCATGCTGCACCTGCTCCAGCGCGAACAGCGACGCCGCGACGAAAACGCTGAAGAACACGAGTCCGCCGGGATCGGAGCGCCACTTCACACGCTCCGCCGTCTTGCGCGCGGGCATCCGAAACGTCAGCGCCAGCGCGCCGAGCCCGATCGGGATATTGATGAGGAAGATCCAGCGCCAGCCGAAATGTTCGGTGAGATAGCCCCCGGCCACCGGACCGAAAGTATTGGCGCACACGGCGACCGCCGCAAGATATCCTTGGTAACGCGCCCGCTCACGCGGCGGGATCGATTCGCCGACCAGCGCCTGCGACAGCGTCATCAGGCCGCCGCCGCCGAGGCCCTGGAGCACGCGCGCCGCGCTCAGGAGCAGGATTGTCGGCGCCACCGCGCATAGCAGCGATGCGACAATGAAGACGCCGAGCGCGACGAACATCAAAAGCCGCCGTCCGAACGAATCGCCCAGCCGCCCGTAGATCGGCGCGGCGACAGTGGAGGCGATCAGGTACGAGACGACGATCCAGGACGTGCGCTCAACCTGGCCCATTTCCCCGGCGATCGCCGGGAGCGCCGTGGCGACAATGGTCTGGTCCACCACCGCCAGGAACATCGGCAGCATGATGGAGGGAAAGACGGTGAGGAACGCCGGCGCCTTTGCGCCCTCGGAAAGTTCGGAGCTTTCCTTTTGTTGTTCGGGCGTTTTCAACAATGTTCGCTCGTCCTAACCGCGCCCCCGCGCCTTCGTGCTTTATCAGTGCGCCATCAGGACCGGCAAGGTCGCATTGGCAAGAATATGCCGCGTCGCACCGCCGAAGATCATCTGGCTCAGACGGCTTTGCGTATATGCACTCTTGACCAGAAGATCACATCCCATGGATGTGGCCTGGTCGAGAATCGCTTCGCCCGTGGTGCGAGTTCCCGGCTTCACCGTTAATGCGGTCGCGTTGATGCCATTCCGGCGCAAATGCAGCGCCGCCATCTCGCCCGAGGGTCCTGGGGTGGTGCCGCCCTCCACCGACAGCACCGTCACCTGCTCCGCGAGTTTCAAGAGCGGAAGCGCGAAGGCATTGGTGTGCGCCTGCTCGGTGCTGCCGTTCCAGGCCACCACCACGTTGCGCCCGAGGCTCAGCGGCGTCGAGCGTGGGACGATGAGCACCGGCCGCCCGCTCTCGAACAGAGCCGACTCGAGCGGCGGCACGCGCGCGTTCTGCGGCTCGCGGCCGGGCCGGCCAAGCACGATGAGGTCGAAGGTGCGGCCATAGCTGCCGAGGAAGCCGTCGTCGGCCGCTTCCGCCCGCGGCCAGCCATAGGAATAGACCGCAGGCTCTTCCGCCGACGCGCGCGGCACGTTGTGCCTGGCCATGAAGGCCTCGAACAGCGCCGCTGCCTCGCGCGCGGTGTCTTCTTCGAACGCGCCGGAGATCGCCAGGCTGCTGACCGGCTCGACGGTCACATAGGTGCCGATCGC
Organism: Pseudolabrys sp.; assembly: GCA_036264375.1. Lineage (GTDB taxonomy): Bacteria > Pseudomonadota > Alphaproteobacteria > Rhizobiales > Xanthobacteraceae > Pseudolabrys. The sequence continues at coordinate 6,368 of DATARB010000392.1, read as the reverse complement.
GGGCCGCACGGCAAAGCCTTCCATATAGCTGTCGAAGGTGCGGGCGATCAGCCGCGCCGCTTCCAGCACCGCCGGCATGGAGTCGTGATCTTCGGTCGGAATGAGAATGGTCTTCATGGCAATGGCCTTTGTCAGAGGGAGACCCGTCAACGGGCGCCAGCCGTCTCGCCGGCGCCCTGCGCAATGCAAGCGCACGATGGCCCCGGCTCAGGCGTTGGTCCAGTGGCAAAATACCGCTGTACACACTGACGGCCCCGCCGAGCCGATCCTAAACCCCCCGTTAACGCCGGTCCTTTAGGTTCACGGAACGGTTGCGGGCGAAGGGGACCCCGGACCTGGGGCATCATGGTTCGGATCGATTTCAACCGACTGCGTTTCCTCGTCATCGACGACAACGCCCACATGCGCCGCATCATGCGCACGCTGCTGCATGGCTTCGGTGCGCGCGAAGTGTACGAGGCGGAAGACGGCGCCGCCGGCCTCGAGGCCTTCACGCACTACGTCCCCGACATCGTGATCACCGACTGGGCGATGCCGATCTTCGACGGCCTCGAGCTGACGCAGATGATCCGGCAGCCGGGCGCGAACGCCAACCCTTACGTCGCGATCATCATGCTCACCGGCCATTCCGAGAAGCGGCGCGTCACAGCGGCGCGCGATGCCGGCGTCACCGAATTCCTGGCCAAGCCGATCTCGGCCAAGGGCCTCTATCAGCGCATTGCCAACGTGGTCGCCAATCCGAGGCCGTTCATCAAGACCAAGACTTATTTCGGTCCCGACCGGCGCCGCAATGTCAATCCGAACTACGTCGGCACCGAACGTCGCAAGGGCGGCAAGGCCGATGTGATCCGACAGGCCCCCTTGCTCGATAAAGCGCGCGCACCGGGTTGAGGGACATACCGATCATGGCACCGAAAGACACGGCCGCCATCGCCACCTACGGCGATCACGAGGTGATCGTTCCGGAGAACAAGCTGCGCAAGGCGATCTCGACCAAGCCGCCTTTGCCCGGCGAGGACGATCCGGTGCGGCTCGCGGAGCTGGCGCTGGCCGAGTTGTCGTCCGAATTCAGCGCCTGGATGGACGAGGAATGCGAGCGCCTCGACAAAGCGCGCCGCGGCGTGATCGATGGCGGCTTCGGCAAGAAGAACAAGCAGGCGCTGTTTCACGCCGCCCACGACATCAAGGGTCAGGCCGCGACCTTCGGCTATCCGGCCGTCGCGTCGGCCGCCGACAGCCTGTGCCGGCTGATCGAATATACGCCCGAGGCAGACCGCATTCCGCTCAAGCTGGTGGACCAGCACGTCGATGCGGTGCGGGCGATCTATCGCGAATATGCGCGCTCCGACGCCAAGGATCTCGCCGCCAGCCTGACCAAGCGCCTGCGCGAGGTGACCGACGATTTCCTGCTGCGCGAAAATATCGACCGCCCCGATGTGATCGAGCAGATCACCGGCTCGTCCGCCCCGCCGATCGCGCCGGACTGATATCTGTTTTCGTTCTTATGCCTTCCCCGCTTGCGGGAGAGGCGAGCGTGTTGTGCGCCTCCTCATTGTCCGCTCATGCCTGCGGACGCGGGCATCCAGACTTTGCCACGCGTTCGTGAAGCAGTGGATTCCCGCTTGCGCGGGAATGAGCGGAGTGTGATGCGCCTCGCAGCATTTGGCATCAATCCACGCCCCGCGCTTTAATTCGCGCCGACGTCACGCCACCAGCCGCAGATCGGCATCCCGGCTTGGCGGCATCATCATGCCATCGGCGACGAGGTCGTCGCAGAACATGCGAGCTTCGTCACGCGCGGCCTCGACCGCGAACCGCCGCAAGAGCGCCAGAAGCGTCGTCATGTCGCCTTCGCCCTCACATGCGCAACGCGCCAGCACCCGTTCGACAATCCGCCGCTTGAGGCGGGACGCCCCGCCCGGCTCACCGATCAAGATGCCCTCGCGCATTGCCGCGAGCGCTTCGCGGAAGGCGGGGTAAGCCGAATCCGGCAAGCCGGCCTTGCGATAGAGCGCGCGAAAGCCCGAGATGTTGCGGTCGTGGATATAGCCGGTGACCCGGTCGAGCGGCACGCCGGACAATTCCGCCAGCGCCTCCTCGAACAGCACGACATTGCCGGAGAGCAGCGCGCGCAGGAGCATGCCGGCGGTGAGCTGGCCGCTCTCGCGCAGATGCTTCACCAGCGCGCCGAGCTCCTCGTAGTCCGTGTCGGCGGAGAGCGCGACCGTCGCCTTCTCGCAGGCCTCGCGTGCGGCATATTCGGCGTGCTCGGTCTTGAGCCATTGCCGCGCGACGACAAAGCCGGCGAGCGTCTGCGATAATTTCGAGAGCAAGGCCTGACGCGTCGCCATCGGCAGGTCGTCGCGCGCGAGCAAAGTCTCGCGGATCGGCGCGAGATGGCCGAAGCGTTCGACGATACGGGCGACCGACGACAGCGTGATGTGGGCGTCGGAATTTTCCAGAAGCGTCAGGCAGGCTTCGGCGCTGGCGACTTCGGCGATGGCCGCGGCGAGCGCAAGCGACAGCATGGGACGCCCGGCAATGGTGACTTGCGTCTCCGGCTCGCCGGTGGCGATGACATCGATGAGGTCGTCGTCGAGCAGAAGCGGCGAGCGCGAGAGCACCGGCAGCGCCACGTCCATCTGATCGGCGGCGAGCGCATGCACGACCACGCGCGGCGCCTTCTGCGCCGAAGCAAACACCTCCGACATCGCCCGCCGCACCAGCGGCGACGGATCGTCGAGCAGCATGATCATCGCGCCTTCGGCGGCGGCGAGATCGTCGGTGGAGAGTTCGGAGTGGAGATAGGCGCGCGCTAGCGCGGAGGTCGCCTCGGCCCGTTCACCAGGCGATGCACTGCGGACCCATTGCAGGAACTGACGAACAATCATGACTGGACTGACCAACGCGACAAATACAACCGCAACACATCAGCGGCATGTGAAAGGCTATCCGTTACCGCTTAACAAAGCGTTCAGTATAAAAATTGCCGAGGTGTTAACGACGATTTTTAGGGCGCGCGACGGGACGTTTCTAAGGTTCTCTCGACGAGACGACTGAGGCGTTGAGCGGCACAGCCTCTCCGCGTCATGCCCGGCCTTGTGCCGGGCATCCACGTTCTTCTTTTCAGAAGCGAAGTAAGGACGTGGATGGCCGTGACGTGCCCGGCCATGACGCATGGTGAGAGTCCGCGCCTTTGCCGTGCGGGCTACAGCCCGCGCGCCGGAATGACGGGCTCAGTCAGCTATTGCCGAACAACTTGCCGATGTCGGGCCGTGCGCCGTCGGTGAACAGATCGAGCGGCTGCGCCGGATCCTTCGTCGCCGGCGCGGCGCTGGATTTGCCCGGCGCCCACAGGCTCGCCACCTGCGGCGACACCGCCGCGCGCACGCGGTCGGTGAACATCGCCTGGAACAGCGGCTTGGTGTCCGGCAGCGCCGGCACCTGATCGCTGGCGGCGGCGAGCGCCTGCGTGATGCCGGCGGTGTCGGGCGTGACGCCGGCCGGGCTCGGGGCGCCGGTCATGCTGCGCGCGGTCTCGAAGCGTCCTGCGAGATTGGCATAGACCTCGCTCACGCTGCGCGGCGTGCCGGAGCGATTATTGAAAATGCTCGGATTGGCGGCCGCTGCTTGCGGAAACAGCGCCGAAGCGCTCGCCTGCGGCTGGCTGCTCGCGGCCGAGATCAGCTTGGCCGCCCCATCCGAGCCCATGAAGTGCGCCATGTAGAGTTCGCCCTCGGTCGGCTGACGGCCGATGGCCGCGCTCACCTGGCTGGCGTTGATGCGCGTGAAGGCGCCGGCCAGCATCGCGCTCGCCGTCGGATCGCTGCGCAGCTTCATGATCTGGTCGCGCATGGCCGGATCGGAGACGTCGTAGCGGCCGTCGGGCCCCTTGGTGATGGCATTGGCGTATTGGCTGTAGCCGAGCGCCGGGCCCGCCTGCTTCATGGTGCCGAGCCAGGTCTGGTCGACGAACTGATAGAGGCCCTTGGCCGACGACGTCGGCGCCTGTGCGGTTGGATTGAGGTTCGACTCGATGCGCGCCGTCGCCAGCAGGTAGTCGAAGCTGATGCCGGTCGACTGCGCCGCCTGCTGGATCGCTCCGGTCACTTTGCTCACGCCGTTCGCAACGGCGGCAGTGCCGAAACCGAAAATGCTCTCGATGGACATCGGTTGCCCTGGGAATGGTCACGCGCTACGGGACGCGCCGGCTTTCGCGGGCAGTTTCGACCTTGCGGAATTATGGTAAACGAAGCGTTAACGGCCGACACAGGGAGACCAGCAATGACGGAGACGATCCAGCGGCACAAGCGCGGCGGGCTCTATTTCGAGGACTTCGAGGTCGGCAAGACCTACGAGCACCGCTACACCCGCACGGTGACGCAGATGGACAACATGCTGTTCTCCAACATGACGCTCAATCCGCAGCCGCTGCACATCGATCGCCACTTCTGCGAGACCGAGACCGAGTGGGGCCAGCCGCTGATGAACTCGCTGTTCACGCTGGGGCTGATGATCGGCATCCAGGTTTCCGACATGACCGTCGGCACGACAATCGCCAATCTCGGCATGACCGACGTGCGCTTCCCCAATCCGCTGTTCGAGGGTGACACGGTGAACTGTTCGACCGTGGTGGTGAGCAAGCGCGAATCAAAATCGCGTCCCGGCGCGGGTATCGTCGAATTCCACCACAAGGCGTTCAAGCAGGACGGCACGCTGGTCGCCGAATGCCATCGCAACGCGTTCATTGTGATGCGGCCTAAGTGAGCCCACACTCCGCTCATTCCCGCGCAAGCGGGAATCCAGGGCCACACGCGTAGTCAATAATCTTCCGCCTGGGTCCCCGCTTTCGCGGGGACGAACGGAGAGGCGGTGCCAAGGAGCTTCTCTGAAAATGCGTTCTCTTCTCTTCGTCCCCGCCGATGGCGGTTCAAAGCTCGACAAGGCCATGGCCAGCGGCGCCGATGCCGTCATCATCGACCTCGAGGATTCGATCACGCCCGAGCGCAAGGACGCGGCCCGCGCCAGCGCGCGCGATTTCCTCAAAAACGCGCACGGCGCCAAAGAGCGCCCTCGCCTGCTGGTCAGGATCAACGGCCTCGACACCGGCATGACCGACGCCGATCTCGAGGCGATCATGCCGGGCAAGCCCGACGCCATCGTGTTTCCCAAGGCCGAGGGGGGCACCAGCGTCGTGCATCTCGACGCCAAGCTGAACGTGCGCGAGGCGCTTGCCGACATTCCGGAAGGCACGACGAAGATCCTGGCGCAGGCCGTGGAGTCGGCGGCGGGCATGTTCCTTGCCGGCACCTTCCGCGGCGCCAGCAATCGCCTGATCGGCATGACCTGGGGGCCGGAGGATCTGTCCGCCGAACTCGGCGCCGAGTCGAACCGCGAGGCCGACGGCACGCTCACCGAGCCCTATCGCCTCGCCCGCTCGATGTGCCTCTACGGCGCGGCGGCGGCGAAACTGCCGGCGATCGAGACGATCTATGTCGACTTCCGCAACACGGAGGGCCTGCGCCGCGACACCGAGGCCGCGCGCCGCGACGGCTTCACCGGCCGTCTTGCCATCCATCCGGCGCAGGTGCCGGTGATCAACGCAGTGTTCACGCCCACCTCAGAACAGATCGACAAGGCCAAGGCCGTGGTCGCGGCCTTCGCAGCGCAGCCCGGCGCCGGCGCGATCGGCATCGACGGCAAGATGTACGACCGGCCGCATCTGGTGCGGGCGCAGGCGTTGCTGGCGAGGGTGAAGGGCTGAATGACTTTGTCATCGTCGGGCTCGTCCCGGCCATCCCGATTCACCGGGCAGCGCCTTGCCTTCCTTATCGAGATCGCCGGGACAAGCCCGACGATGACAATCAACGATAAACCTTCCCCGGATCGAACGTCTGCTCTGCGTCGCGAAACGCGAGCGTCACCGCGCCCGTCTGCCCCACCGGCACCGCGCGATAGAAGCACGAGCGCCGGCCAGTGTGACACGCGCCCGGGCCTTTCTGCTCGACCTTGAGCCAGAGCGCATCCTGATCGCAGTCCACGCGCAATTCGATCACCCGCTGGACGTGGCCGGAGCTCTCGCCCTTCTTCCAAAGCTTTTTGCGCGAGCGGCTGTAGAACCAGGCCTCGCCGCTTTCGATGGTGCGCTGGAGCGCCTCCGCGTTCATGTGCGCGACCATCAGCACGTCGCCCGAGGCGATGTCGGTGATGACGGCGGTGATCAGGCCGTTGGCGTCGAACTTGGGTAAGAACGCCGTGCCTTCTTCGATGTCGTGTGTGGAGGAGGACAAAGGACGCTCCTGGTTCTTCATCGGCGTCGAATTCAATTCGCGGGACTTGAAACTTGCTCCGCTCATTCCCGCGTAAGC
>DATARB010000092.1:0-1764 GCA_036264375.1 Pseudolabrys sp. | reverse complement strand
GGGCGGCAGCCCGGGCCCGACCGCAATCCTGACGCATGGCGCCAATCCCGGGCTTGTGTCGCATTTCGTCAAGCAGGCGTTGCTCGATGTAGCGCGGGACGCCGATCGCGGCACCGCCACGCCGGCCGACCGCGCCGGCTGGGGCCGGCTCGCGGAACGGCTCGGGGTCAGGGCGATCCATATCGCCGAGCGCGATACGCAGGTGTCGACGATCCCAAAGGCGCCGGGCGAGTTCGTCAATACGTGGTCGATCGACGGCTTCTTCAGCGAGGGCTCGCAGCCGGCCGAGCTCGGCTGGGGCACGCATGAGCGGCATTTCCCCGCGGACGGGCGGCGACACGATTTCGGGAACCAAGCAGCAATCTACCTGATGCGGCCGGGCGCCGGCACGCGGGTGCGCAGCTGGACGCCTCTTGAAGGTCCCTATCACGGCTTTCTGATCACCCATGGCGAGTCGATCTCGATCGCCGATTACCTGACCGTGCGCGAGGGCAAGCAGGTGCTCTACCGGCCGACCTGCCACTACGCCTACCACCCGTGCGACGGCGCGGTGTTGAGCCTGCATGAACTGGCCGGCAAGAACTGGCACTTGCAGCGCCGCAAGCGGCTGATGATGGACGAGATCGTCGAGGGCACCGACGAGCTCGGCGTGCTGCTACTCGGGCCCGAGAAGGGCGTCTACTGGTACGGCTCGCGCCTCTCAATCGCCGAGGCACGGCGCGCCGCGCCGCACAACAACGCGACCTCGTTGCAGGTGACCGCTCCAGTGTTGGCCGGGATCATCTGGGCGATCGAGCATCCCGAGCGCGGCGTCGTCGAGCCGGACGAGATGGATTTCGAGCGCATCCTCGAGATCTGCCGGCCCTATCTCGGCGAGGTCGTGGGCGTCTATGGCGACTGGACACCGCTGCACGACCGCGAGCGCCTGTTTCCCGAGGATCTCGACCGCGACGATCCCTGGCAGTTCAGGAACATCCGCGTCGTCTGAGCACCGGACCGGGCCCCCTGCCCCACTTCAAAACTTCACCGCTGCACACATCAGCCGGCTGCATCACCAACCAGCGTCCTTCGACACGCGCCGCCGCTTCGCTGCGGTGCTGCTCAGGATGAGGCTGTGTTGTTGATGGCATGCAAGAAATCTCCTCATCCTGAGCGCGAGCACACCGAGCAGTCGAAGGACGCACAGCTATAAATCCAGCCCTACGAAAGACAGAGTCACGCACCCATAGGGTGAGCCGGCGGGTGTGGGCGGTCGCGCTGTGCCTTTATGCCGCCGCGGCGGCGATCGATTTCGCTGTGCATCTTTGGGCCGACAGCCAGTCAGGACAAGACTGGCGCGGCCCCGCCAATCTCGCGGTTTCGTTCTCGGCTGGGCTGTTCTGGCCGGCTGACCTTATTGCCTCCCTGCTGCTCTGAGCGTTAAGCGTCGCCATCCTTGCGCGAATTGGTGCATGGCTGCCAGCCGTGAACGTTTGTAGTTCCATCGCGTTTGCCGACGGAACCCGATCGGCGAACGGATGGGGCGCAGGGGCGAGGAGCGATGTCGAGCGAAAATCTGCATGCGCCACGCGAGGTGCTGTCGCTAGAGACGCGGCTTTTGCACAACGCGATCACCTCGCTCGTGGAAGAACTCGAGGCGGTCGATTGGTACCGCCAGCGGGCCGACGACACCGAGGATGCGGCCTTGCGCGAGATCCTGCTGCACAACATGCGCGAGGAGATGGAGCACGCCTCGATGGTGCTGGAGTGGATCCGGCGCCACAA
>DATARB010000080.1:0-16828 GCA_036264375.1 Pseudolabrys sp. | reverse complement strand
ACCGTCGATTTCCGCCGCATCATGCTCAAGCGTCTGCACCATACCGGCTCGACGCTGCGCTCCCGGTCGGTCGCCGACAAGGGCGCGATCGCCCGTGCGGTCGAGGACAACGTGCTGCCGCTGCTGGCGGCGGGCAAGGTGAAGCCGCTCATCTACAAAACCTTCCCGCTGCGCGAGGCCTCGGCTGCCCACGCTCTGATGGAATCCAGTGCGCATATCGGAAAAATCGTCCTAACCGTTTGAATTTACGCTATCTTTTGTAGAGTCAACGCAACCTCGGACGAATCCCCGATGGACCTGAGGCCGCGAAATCGGCGTAATGTCAGCCCTAAATCAATTAGGGCGGGCTTGATTGACGATTGTCTCCGACGGCTGCGCTTGTCCGAGAGGCAACAGAGCGCCGCCACGGCCGGGGGAATTGATTTGATCGTGACACGTTGGTTCTCGGCTGTAGCGATTGCGCTTGTTCTCGCCGCATCGCTGCTGGCGGCGCCGGCCGCGCGCGCCGTCGAGGCAGTGAGCGTGCGCCTGGACGCGCCGGCCATCGATCTGACCTTGGCGACCGAGCGGCAGAAAACCGATGGCGACCGCATCCAGGTCTCCACCGCGCCCGGTCCCGACGGCATCGTCCGCCGCATCGAGGTGCGCGCACGCGAGCGCAACAACAATTGGGCCGTCTTCGCGCTCACCAACAACAGCGACGAGCAGATCGACCGGCTGATCGTCGTGCCGCATTACCGCATGGTCGGCTCGGGGCTGATCTGGCCCGATCTCGGCCTCTCGCGCGTCGCCGCCATCACGCCGTCGTCCGGCGACCGTCCGGTGCGGCAGGAGAGCACGACGGCTGACATCTTCCGCGTCACGCTCGATCCCGGCACCGTCATCACCTTCGTCGCCGAATTGCGCACCGACAAGCTGCCGCAGATCTATCTGTGGGAGCCGGACGCCTACAAAGACAAGGTCAACTCCTTCACGCTCTACTACGGCATCGTCATCGGCATCGCCGGCCTCTTGGCGCTGTTCCTCACCATCCTGTTCGTGGTGAAGGGCTCGATGATGTTCCCCGCAGCCGCGGCGCTCGGCTGGGCGGTGCTGGTCTATATCGGCATCGACTTCGGATTCTGGGGCAAGGTCTTCGACATGACCGCCGGGTCCGAGCGCATCTGGCGCGCCTGCGGCGAGGCAATCCTGTCGGCGACATTGCTGGTGTTCCTGTTCGCCTATCTCAACCTGTCACGCTGGCACGTGCGCTATGCGCACATCACCATCGCCTGGCTTGCCGCTTTGGCTGCGCTGATCGCGGTGGCGGTGTTCGATCCCGCCGTCGCCGCCGGCATCGCCCGCATGTCGCTTGCCGCGATCGCCGTGGCCGGTCTCGCGCTGGTGATCTATCTCTCGACGCACGGCTTCGACCGCGCGGTGCTGCTGATCCCGACCTGGATTCTCCTGGTCGTGTGGACCGCCGCCGCCGCTTTCGCGGTCACCGGCCTCGTCACCAACGACATCATCGGCCCGGCGCTGCTCGGCGGTCTGGTGCTGATCGTGATGCTGATCGGCTTCACGGTGATGCAGCACGCCTTCGCCGGCGGCATCACGCAGGGCATCGTCTCCGACGTCGAGCGGCGCGCGCTGGCGCTCACCGGCGCCGGCGACATGATCTGGGACTGGGATGTCTCCTCCGACAAGGTCTACACCAGCCCCGAAACGGAGCATCTGCTCGGCCTGAAGCGCGGCGCGCTGGAAGGCCCCGCCGCGCAATGGCTCGATGTGCTGCATCCGCTCGACCGCGATCGCTTCCGCGCTGCGCTCGACAGCGCGGTGGAACAGCGGCGCGGCCGCCTGACCCAGGATTTCCGGCTGCGCGCCACAGATGGCCACTTCACGTGGCTGTCGCTGAAGGCGCGGCCGGTCGTCGGCTCCGACGGCGAAGTCGTGCGCCTGGTCGGCACGCTCACCGATGTGACCGACTTCAAGAAGTCTGAAGAACGGCTGCTGTTCGACGCCGTGCACGACAATCTCACCGGCCTGCCGAACCGGGAGCTATTCATCGACCGCATGGAAGCAGCATTTGCCTTCGCGCGTATCGATACGAACCTGCGGCCGTCGGTCATCGTGATCGATCTCGACCGCTTCAAGCAGGTGAACGACTCGGTCGGCATCGCGGTGGGCGATTCCATTTTGCTCACCATCGCGCGCAGGCTCTCGCGCCTGCTCAAGCCGCAGGACACGCTGGCGCGGCTCTCGGGCGACCAGTTCGCGCTGATCCTGATGTCGGAGCACGAGCCGGCCCGGATCGTCGCCTTCGCCGAGACCATGCGCCGCACCTTGCGCGCGCCAATCGCCTTCAACGACCGCGAGATATTCCTCACCGCGTCGATCGGATTGGCGCTCAGCGAGAACCAGCAGCACCGCCCCGAGGAAATCCTCAAGGACGCCGAACTGGCGATGTATCACGCGAAGCGCATCGGCGGTGACCGCATCGAGATCTTCAAGCCGGCGATGCGCTCGCGCAAGACCGACCGCCTGACCATCGAGTCGGAGCTCCGCCGCGCCATCGAGCGCGAAGAGATCAAGGTTCTGTTCCAGCCGATCGTGCGGCTGGAGGATCGCGCCATCGCCGGCTTCGAGGCGCTGGCGCGCTGGGATCATCCCAAGCTCGGCCGGCTGTCGCCCGCGGAATTCATCTCCATCGCCGAGGAGATCGGCCTCATCGTCGACCTTGGCCTGTTCGTGCTCGATCGCACGGCGCGCCAGCTCGCCGCCTGGCAGGCGGCCAGCCGTTCACGCGAGCCGGTCTTCGCCAGCGTCAATGTGTCGTCACGGCAATTGCTGCGTCATGATTTGATTCAAGACTTGCGCGGCGTGCTCGGCCGCACGGCGCTCGCGCGCGGCACGCTCAAGCTGGAGATCACCGAGTCGCTGGTGATGGAAAATCCCGAGCATGCGGCGCAGATGCTCACCCGCATCAAGGAGCTCGGCGCCGGCCTGTCACTCGATGACTTCGGCACGGGCCATTCGTCGCTCGCCTATTTGCAGCGCTTCCCCTTCGATACGATCAAGATCGACCAGTCCTTCGTGCGCACCACCGCGCGCGGCACGCGGCCGGTGATATTGCGTTCGATCATCTCGCTCGCCCACGACCTGGGCATGGAAGTCGTGGCCGAAGGCGCCGAAACCGATTCCGATGCCGTCGAGCTCTACCAGCTCGGCTGCGAATATGCGCAGGGCTTTGCCTTCGGCGAGCCGATGAGCGCGGATGCGGCCCGCGATCTCCTGGTCGACCAGCCGGCGCGCCCGCGCGCCCTCAAGGCAATTGCGTCTGAGTAGATACGCAACCTTGCGTTGCGGTCCAGACTCAAGCACACTGCTGTCCTCACGGCCGCGCTCGGGGGGAGAGGACAGCCATGAAATTCTTGAAATTGCTTGCGTTTATCGCGGCGCTCGGCGCCGTGCCGGCTTTGGCCGCCTCGCCTATGGAAACGGCGGAGCAGATCAAGAACCAGGCCGTCTTCTGCAACGGCACGTACGCACTCTGCATCAAAGCGCCGTGCGTTCCCATTCCGACCATGGACCGGCTCGGCAATTTCACAATCGACAGCGCAGCCTGCTCCTGCTCGGTCGAGTCCGGATGGTCGATGGGCCCCGGCCAGTGCGCCGACCGCGCACCGGTCAAGCAGGGCGGCCGCACCTATATGATTTCGACCTATTCCAACTTCTTCAACAACATGCACGGTACATTGAACAACACGCTCGCCTGCAACAGCTCGACGCCTTGGGCGTGGTGCTATGGCGCGCCATGTGTTGTCGATGAAAACAGTCCAGAGAATACGGCGACCTGCACTTGCCCCTTGCAGACAGGGCCGATGCAGACGCTCGGGGGCAACTGCACGGCCGACAATTGCAAGTTCATCTGGTCGGCGGCTACGCCTGCGGGCGACAATGTCGCCAACGAGCTGTTTGCGGCTTACATGCAGAGGAACGGATATTCGCACAACCCGCCGGCCGCCTTGTGCACGGCATCACCATCGGCGAAATAACGGCGCGATCGGTCTAAGCGTGTCCGGCTTCGCTCGACAGCATGCCGAGATCGATTCCGATTTTGCGCAACGCTTTTTCGTATTTGCCGCCAACGTCGCTGCCGAAGATCAATTCCGGATCGGCATCGCAATGCAGCCAGCCGTTCTGCTGGATCTCCTCCTCGAGCTGGCCCGGCGCCCAACCGGCGTAACCGAGCGCCAGGATGGCGTTCTCCGGCCCGTTGCCGCGCGCGATCGCCTTGAGGATGTCGAGCGTCGCGGTGAGGCAGATGCCCTCGTCGATCGGCAGCGTTGAATTCTCGATGAAAAAGTCGGCCGAGTGCAGCACGAATCCGCGCCCGGTCTCCACCGGGCCGCCCTTGAGCACCTTCACATCCTCGGCTTGGGTCGGGAGTTGGATGCGCTCGGTCGCCGGGATGACCTCGAGTTGCACAAGCAGATCGGGGAATTTGATATTCTGCGCCGGCTGGTTGACGATGATGCCCATGGCGCCTTCGGTCGAGTGTGCACATACGTAAATAACCGTGCGCGCGAATCGCTCGTCGCTCATGGCCGGCATGGCGATCAGCATCTGACCGTCCAGATAGCCGCGGGCCGGGCCGACATCGTCCAATGTAGGTGAGTTTTTCATGGCGAAAGGTTACCCGATCAGCGTGTCTTTGCAAACGACGCGTGCAGCGGAAAGTTCACTCGACCACGGTCACATTCGAGCGGAAAATTGTGGCGAAATGGCCGCTCTGCTTAAATTGAGATCACCCGTTGGTCACAGGGAATTCAGTGGCATGGCACGTGAGTACCGAATAGAGCGATCATCATGCACGTAATTGCCAAGACCCTGTGCGTGGCATTTGTGACCGGCAGCCTAGCCGTGTCACTTGCAAACGCGGCGCGCGCCGCCGATGCCTCGGCGTGGAGCGACGACGCCCGCTCCGCCCTTCGCCTGATCGCGGGCAGCAACGCGAGCGGTGCGACACCGCTGCGCGCCGGCGTCGAGATCAAGATGCAGCCTGGCTGGCACACGTATTGGCGCTATCCCGGCGATTCGGGCGTACCTCCTCGCTTCGATTTCTCAGGTTCGGAGAATCTCAAGTCGGCCAAAGTGCTTTATCCGGCACCGAACCTGCACAGCGACGAAACCGGCGAAACGCTCGGCTACGAAGGCAACGTCATCTTTCCCGTCGTTGTGACCGCTGCGACGCCGGGCAAGCCGGTACAGCTTCGTCTCAAGGTCGAATACGCAGTCTGCGAAAAACTTTGCGTGCCGGCGGAAGGCCGCGCCGAACTTCCGCTCGGCGACGGACCGAGCGGCGAAGATGCCGCGCTCAAGACCGCTCAAGCGAAAGTGCCTGAATTGGTGCCGGCCGCCGACGTCGGCCTGACCGCGCGCCGCGTCAACAACGGGCCGAAGCCGCTGGTGATGGTCGATCTTGCCGCACCCGCCGGCAAACCGGTGCAGTTGTTCGTCGAAGGGCCGACACCGGAATGGGCCTTGCCCATCCCCAAGCCCACGCAAGACGCGCCCGCCGGACATCAGCATTTCGCCTTCGAACTCGACGGCCTGCCACCCGGCGTCGATCCGAAGGGACAGTTTGATTTGACCTTCACGCTGGTCGGCGGCGACCGCCCGCTCGAAGTGAAGACCCACCTCGACTAAGAGCGCGTAAGGGCGTAATTACCGCTTCCGATACGCAATCGGCCACGCAACGAGGACCTCATGCCAATTAAAGTCGGAGACAAGCTGCCCAACACGACCTTTCGGGTCATGACGTCCGAAGGCCCGAAGCCCAAGAGCGCCGACGAGGTGTTCAAGGGCCGCAAGGTCGCGCTGTTCGCAGTGCCGGGCGCCTTCACCCCGACCTGCACCAACCTGCATATGCCGAGCTTCCTCAAGAACATCGATGGCTTCAAGGCGAAGGGCGTCGACGCCGTCGCCGTCACCGCCGTCAACGACCCGTTCGTCATGAAGGAGTGGGCAAAGCAGACTGGCGGCGAAGGCAAGATCGATTTTCTCGCCGACGGCAGCGCCGAGTTCGCCAAGGCGATCGGCCTCGAGCTCGACGCCACAGGCGGTGGTCTCGGCATCCGCTCGAAGCGCTATTCGATGCTGGTCGACGACGGCGTGGTGAAGCAGCTCAACATCGAAGAAGCGCCGGGCAAGTGCGAAATCTCCGGCGGCCAGACGCTGCTTGGGCAGATCTAAGCTAGGCAGCGCAAAGCACGCCAAATCCACAAACTGTCATCGCCCGCGAAAGCGGGCGATCCAGTAGCCACCAACGCCTCCCATTATTGACCAGGCCTGTGACCACTGGATGCCCCGCTTTCGCGGGGCATGACAACAGCGGCTACTTCGCCTTCATCGCACCGACCGCGCCGGCGCGCGCAGCGACAACGCCGTCGCGGGCCAGTTGATCCGCACGCTCGTTCATGGCGTGGCCGGCGTGCCCCTTCACCCAGTGCCAACGCACGGTGTGTTGGGCGAGCGCCGCATCGAGGCGCTTCCACAAGTCCACATTCTTGACTGGGCTCTTGTCGGCGGTGCGCCAGCCGTTGCGCTTCCATGAATGGATCCAGCTCATGATGCCGTTGCGCACATATTGGCTGTCGGTGTGGAGGTCGACGACGCAGGAGCGCTTGAGCGCTTCCAGCGCCGAGATCGCCGCCATCAGCTCCATGCGGTTGTTGGTTGTGTGCGGCTCGCCGCCCATGAGTTCTTTTTCGTGGTCACCGAAGGTCAGGATCGCACCCCACCCGCCCGGCCCCGGATTGCCGGAGCAGGCGCCATCCGTATAGACGGTGACCTGTTGCTCGCTCATGCCTTGTCCCTGCGCATGATCTTAACCCGGATCACGCGCGATCGAATCCGTAATCGTGCGCGCTCGTCACCGACTGATGGAAGCGCAGCTTGCGGAAATATTCCAGCGGGTCCTTCGGCTTCACCAGTGCGCCGTTCGGCACCGCCAGCCAATCGACCAGCCGCGTCAGCAAAAAGCGCATGGCGGCGCCGCGCGCCAGCACCGGCAGCGCGGCGTATTCGGCCTCCGACAGACCGCGCACGGCATTGTAGCCTTTGAGCAGCGCGCGGCCTTTGGTCATGTTGTAGGAATGATCCTGCTCGAAGCACCAGGCATTCAGGCAGATCACGACGTCATAGGCGAGCGTGTCGGTGCAGGCGAAATAGAAGTCGATCAGCCCGGACAGTTTGTCGCCGAGGAAGAAGACGTTGTCGGGAAACAGATCGGCGTGGATGACGCCCTGCGGCAGATCGCGCGGCCACAGCGTCTCGAGCGTGTCCAGTTCCTTGACGATCTCGTTGCACAGACCCGGCCGCACGCTGTCGCCGCGGGCGCCCGCGTGTTCAAACAGCGGCCGCCAGCTATCGACCGACAGCGCATTGGCGCGTTTCATCGTGAAATCGGCGTCGGCGAGATGCAGCCGTGCCAGCGCCTCGCCGACGGCGGCGCAGTGAGCGGCGTTAGGCCTGCGAATCCACAATCCATCGAGGAAGGTGACAATCGCCGCCGGTTTACCGGCGACGCGGCCGAGCATGCCGCCTTCTCTGTTCTTCACCGGCTGCGGGCAATTGATGCCGCGCGCGGCGAGATGCTCCATCAGCGCGACGAAGAACGGCAGATCCTTCTCGGCGACGCGCTTCTCGTACAGCGTGAGGATGAAATTGCCGGTGCTCGTGTGCACCAGGAAATTCGAATTCTCCACGCCCTCGGCGATGCCTTTGTACGAGAGCAGTTCGCCGATGTCGTAGCCGGCGAGAAAGCGGGTGAGGTCATCCGCCGTGACGTCCGTATAGACGGCCATGCAGGAGCTACTCCGCCGCCTGCGTCTCCCGCAGGGGGCGGGGCAGCGGGAAGAACACCCCTTCCTCGGCGGCGGAGATGGTCTCGACGTTCATCACGTAGCGTGCGGCGAACGCGTCGAGGATCTCTTCGACCAGGACTTCCGGAGCCGAGGCGCCGGCTGTGACGCCGAGCGTCTTGATGCCGTCGAAGAACGACCAGTCGATATCGGCAGCGCGCTGCACCAGCACGGCGCGCGGGCAACCCGCACGCTCCGCTACTTCCTTCAGGCGCTGTGAATTGGAGGAGTTCGGCGCACCGACCACGACCATGGCGTCGACGATCGGCGCGATACGGAGCACCGCCTCCTGCCGGTTGGTGGTGGCGTAGCAGATGTCTTCCTTGTGCGGCCCGACGATCTCCGGGAACCGCGCCTTGAGCCGCTCGACGATCGCCGCGGTATCCTGCACCGACAGCGTGGTCTGCGTCACGAAAGCCAGATTGGTGCGGTCCTTGGGGACGAAATTATCGACGTCCTCGATGTCCTGCACCAGCGTGATGCTGCCAGGCGGGAGTTGCCCGATGGTCCCGACGACTTCGGGATGGCCGGCGTGGCCGATCAGCACGATCTCGCGGCCCCTACGGCGATGAATTTCCGCCTCGCGGTGCACCTTGGTCACCAGCGGGCAGGTCGCGTCGAGGGTCAACAGGTTCCGGCGGCCCGCCTCGGCCGGCACCGACCGCGGCACACCGTGGGCGGAGAAGATGACGGGCTGGCCGTCGTCCGGAACTTCGTCCAGTTCCTCGACAAAAATGGCGCCCTTTTTCCGCAAGCCATCCACGACGTAACGGTTGTGGACAATCTCATGGCGGACATAAACCGGGGCCCCATACAGGGCGAGCGCCCGCTCCACCGATTCGATGGCCCGTACGACTCCCGCGCAGAAGCCGCGCGGCGAGCACAGCAGAACCTGCAAGGCCGGCTTATCGGGGCTGGTATCCATCGATGTCCTCGAACGCGCTTTTCCGCGCGCATCTCGTCGCCCCCGACATGGGGCGCGACGCCCCACCCTGTCAAGCCGGACGGTTGCATGCCTTTGGCCTAGCCCCTATATTCCGGCCACTTTTCCCGATCATCACCGATGATCTGTGTTGCTTCGCCCCAGGGGCGGGCGAAGCTAAGAGGAGATTTTGCCATGGCGACCGCAGCACCGCTGATGCCGAAGGCCACCGCCGTCTGGCTGTTGGATAATACCGCGCTGTCGTTCGACCAGATCGCCGAATTCTGCAAGCTGCACCCGCTGGAAGTGAAGGCCATCGCCGACGGCGACGCCGCCCAGGGCATCAAGGGCCTGGACCCGATCCAGACCGGGCAGTTGACGCGCGAGCATATCGCCGAGGCCGAGGCCCATCCCGACATGCGCCTGAAGCTGACCGAGCCGAAGGTGGTGATGCCGAGCCACGACCGCGGCAAGAAGGGCCCGCGCTATACGCCGGTCTCGCGCCGACAGGACCGGCCGAACGCCATCCTCTGGCTGGTACGCAATCATCCCGAGCTCAAGGACTCGGCCATCATGCGCCTGGTCGGCACGACCAAGTCGACCATCTCCTCGATTCGCGACCGCACGCATTGGAACTCGGCCAATCTGTCGCCGATGGATCCGGTGACGCTCGGCCTGACCTCGCAGATCGAACTCGACCTCGAAGTCTCGCGCGCCAACAAGGAGAAGCCCGCGCCCGCCGACACCGGTGCGACGCTGCTGCCGGCGTCCGAAACCACCGCGCGCAAGGAAGCGGAAGTTGCCGCCGCGGCGGCCGATGCCGACCAGAAGCCGGGCGGCGATCTTGACGTCAGTGCCGTTTTCGCCAAACTGAAGCAGATTGGCGGTAAGGGCGACAAGGACGAAGACGAGGAGTGACCGCGCGCCGCGCTGCGGTATCTTCTCGACGCGAAATGGCCGGGCTCGTCCCGGCCATTTTGTTTTTGTGGGCGCTGACATTGCCAAGCCTCAGCCTGCAACCTACGATAGATTTGTGATCGGCGGCCGTCGGCCGGGTGCGCGCCACGTCGGCATGGGCGCGATGTCTTTGCGCGAGCGACCCATAAAAGAGACCGGCATCGTCAACGAATTTTGCAACACATCAATTATGTGGCGGCGAGACCTTCATTCCAGCCATGAAAGCCTACGACCCCCATTCGCCGCTGATCTCGTTGCATATCCCTAAAACCGGCGGGACGTCGCTACGCCACACATTGGGGGAATGGTTTCCCGAGGGCCGGCTGTTTACGCATTACTTCGCGAACGGACAGTTGCCGGCACGGCATCACCTCACGGGCAATGTCTGCGTCCACGGACACTTCAATGCGGCGCGGGGATTTGGCTGCACCCAATATTATCCCGACATCGGTCAATTCATCACGTTTCTGCGTGAGCCGTTCGAGCGCTTTCTATCGACCTGGTTCTTTCGCAGCGCTCTGAGGCGCACTGGCATTTTCACCGCGGGCTCGGAAACCGATACTGACTTCAAAACCTATCTGTTCGACTGCGCCGAGCTGATGGCGCAGAACCGCTACCTGCACACGTTTCTCCATCAATTTCCCGATACAGCTCATTATTCAGAGTCGATCGGCTTGATGGACCGGAAGTTCGTGTTTGTCGGAATCATGGAAAGATATCCGGACTCGCTGAACGCGCTCGGCACGTTGTTGGGGAAAACCCCCATCCACGGTGGCGCACCTGAACCAGTCCGAACACACCGAGGACTTCGGCGCCTGGCGCGGCTTTTACGAAAAGAATTTCGCTCCTGAATACGAAATCTATGAGGCGGCCTTGTCGCGCAATGCCGAACTCATACGCTTGTATTCTTCGTGAGCGATCAATACCCCCGCTTTCCCTCGATCGCCGCGATGTAGCGCGCGACGGATTTATCGACGACCTGCTTTGCAGCAGTCGGAATGACGCGGTCGAAGTAATGCCCGTAGATCGTCTCGAATGCGAATGGCGCCAGGGCGTCGCCAATGTGCGTCACCTCGCGCGCCGAGAGCGGGATGAAATTCGGATAAGAGCGCATGAAGGAGACCCATTTGCGGTCCGTCGTCACCGACAGGATGTCGCCGGCGCAGACGATGCCGCGGCCCTGTGCGCCGCCGGCCCAATGCATCACCGTGCCACCGGGGAAATGACCGCCGCAGCGGATGAGCGTCACGCCATCCCAGAGCTTCAGCGTCTCGCCGTCCCAATGCTGCACGCGCGCGTCTTTGCGCATGATCCAATCTTTGTCGGCGGCGTGGAGATGGATCGGACAATCGAAGGCGTCCGCCCACGCCACCATCGACGTGTAGAAATGCGGATGAGAGATGGCGATCGCCTTGAGGCCGCCGAGGGCCTTGATGGTCGTGATCGTCGCTGCATCCAGCAGTGAGATGCAGTCCCACAAGACGTTGCCGCCCGGCGTGCGCACCAGGATCGCGCGCTGGCCGATGGCAAAGGCCGGCTGCGAGCCGATGCCGGCCACGCCCGGCTCATATTCGCGCATGCTGTTCATGTGGCTGCGCGCGAGTTTCTCGAGCGTTGTCCAGCTTTGCCCGCCGGGCGGGACATATTGCCGCTCCTCCTCACAGATGACGCATTGCGCGGGCGGCTCGCCGCTCTCTGGATATTGCGTGCCGCAAGCGGTGCAGATGAAGAGGGGCATGGGGGGACCTTGGCGTTTTCTATTGGCGCATGCGCTCCACATTGTGTGAGGTCGCTGGGACATTTGCAAAGCGTCTGCTGTCTTATCCCTCCCCCGCTTGCGGGGGAGGGTGGCGAGCGTCAGCGAGCCGGGTGTTTGCGATCGGCCGTAAGGAGACCCACCCGACTCCGCGCTTCGCGCGGAGCCACCCTCCCCTTTCGGGGGAGGAATAAAAAGTGCGTAAGCGGCGAGGACGCGCGTGGGCACGGCGCGTGCCGCGCCTCTGCCCACCCTACGGGTTGCCGACAGGCTGCAATTTTGGGCTACGGCCGCCTCACCACCACTCGCTGATGGTCGCGCCGTCGAATACTTCGGCGATGCGGGCGCGGGTGGCGCGGCCGACATCCGCGGGCAGCGCATCCGGCGCGAAATAGCCGTGCGCGACGATCTCACGGTCGGGCCGCGGCACGCCCTGGCGGAAGTCGCGCACGATGTAGAGCGCGACATGATCGCGGCGCGAGATCCGCTTGTTGAAGAAGACACCGTGCAGCACCGGCTTGCCGATGACTTCGATGTTGCCTTCCTCGCCGAGCTCGCGCGTCAGGGCCGTCAGCAGCGTCTCGCCTGGCTCAACCCCGCCGCCCGGCAGATGCCAGCCGGACACGTAGGAATGCTTGACCAGGAAGACTTGGCCGGCGCCGTCGATCACCATGCCGAAGGCGCCAAGCGTCGTGCCGCGCGCGAACCGCCAGTAAAAATGAAAAACCCGCCGCAGGACCGGCTCCAGGGCGCGTCGCAGTCGATTCACATCCATCGTCGTGGTCTGGCAGGTCCTGGTCACGAATTTCTTACGCGGCGCCCCAATAGGAGGCTATTTGGGCCCTTTAAAGATTAGAACTATTCTAATATATGGTCTTCGCCGTCCTACGATCGAAAGGCCTACCCCGTGAAACGCTTCTCCGACCTGTCAGAGCAGGAAGTCCTGGCTTTGGCCATCACCAATGAGGAGGAGGACAGCCGCATCTACCGCGGCTTCGCGGAGGGGTTGCGCGAACAATTCCCGGCATCCGCCAAAGTGTTCGACGAGATGGCCGATGAGGAGGTGCAGCACCGCACCATGCTGTTCGACCTCTACCGGCAGAAATTCGGCGAGTACCTGCCGCTGATCCGCCGGCAGGACGTGAAGGGCTTCCTAAATCCGAAGCAGCCTTTGTGGCTGACGCGCCCGCTCGGGCTCGAGGAGGTGCGCAAGTTCGCCGAAACCATGGAATTCGAGGCGGAGCGCTATTACCGCAAGGCGGCGGAGGCGGCGCGCGACGTCTCGGTGCGGCAATTGCTCATTGAGCTCGCCGAGGCCGAGGCCGGGCACGAGACCCTCGCGCAGAAGCTCAGCGAGACGATCCTCACCAAGGGCGCGCGCGAGAAGGAAGAAGAGACCGCCCGGCGCGTCTTCGTGCTGCAATATGTGCAGCCGGGCCTCGCCGGACTGATGGACGGCTCGGTGTCGACGCTGGCCCCTCTGTTCGCCGCCGCCTTCGCCACGCACAATACCTGGGCGACGTTCCTCGTCGGCATGGCGGCGTCGATCGGCGCCGGCATTTCAATGGGCTTCGCCGAGGCTTTGTCCGACGATGGCTCATTGACCGGGCGCGGCACGCCCTGGCTGCGCGGCATCGTGTGCGGGCTGATGACCACGATCGGAGGCCTCGGCCATACGCTGCCCTATCTGATCCCGCACTTCCTCACCGCCACGATCGTGTCCGTCTTTGTGGTCGCGATCGAGTTGGCTGCGATCTCCTGGATCCGCACCAAGTTCATGGACACGCCGTTCCTGCAGGCGGCGTTCCAGGTGGTGGCCGGCGGCGTGCTGGTGTTCGTGGCGGGGATATTGATCGGGAGTTCGTGAAAGGACTGATACGCACAGCATCTGCAATTCGTCATGGCCGGGCTTGTCCCGGCCATCCACGTCTTGGATAAGCTGCGACAAAGAAAGACGTGGATGCCCGGCACAAGGCCGGGCATGACGGGGCCCACATGTTCACCCTCGCCCATCTCTCCGATCCGCATCTGCCGCCGTTGCCGGAGCCGCGCTGGACCGAGCTCATGGGCAAGCGCATTACCGGCTACATGAACTGGCGGCGCAAGCGGCGCTTCGTCCACGACGCGGCGACGCTTCGTACGCTCGTCGCCGACATGAAGGGTCAGGCACCGGACCACATCGCGGTGACGGGCGACCTCGCCAATCTCGCGCTGCCGGCGGAGTTTCCGCGCGGGCGTGACTGGCTCGATGGTCTGGGCACGCCGAACGACGTCACCGTCATCCCGGGCAATCACGACGTCTACGTGGCCGAAGGCGCGCCGCGCGCGGTCCGCTATTGGGGCGCGCATATGTCCGACGACGACGGCAGCGACGGATTTCCCTTCGTGCGCCGGCGCGGACACGTCGCACTCATCGGGCTTTCAAGCGGCGTGCCGACGGCGCCGTTCCTCGCCACCGGCTGGCTCGGCACCAAGCAGCTCTTAGGGCTGGCGGAGACGCTCGCCAAGTTCAAAAGCGAAGACGTCTTCCGCGTGGTGCTCATCCATCATCCGCCGGTGACCGAGGCGTCGCGGCACAAGCGGCTGCTCGATGCGGATGTGCTCAAGCGCGTGATTGCCATGCATGGGGCCGATTTGTTGCTGCACGGGCATGACCACGTGCACATGCTCAACTGGCTCGACGGGCCGAACGGCACGCGCGTGCCGGCGGTCGGCGTGCCCTCGGCGTCGGCCAGGCCCGGCACGAGCAAGGACGCGGCTGCGTATAATCTTTATCGAATCGACGGCGCGCGCGGCGCGTGGACCTGCGAGGCCGTGTCGCGTGGCGTGGGTGCTGATGGTGTGGTGCGTGAGCTTGGGCGGATGAGGTTGGCCTCTTAGCCGTCACCCTGAGGTGCTCGGGGCGCAGCGCCGAGCCTCGAAGGGTGAACGGCCGCGGACTCCCTGCCCCGTCATCCTTCGAGGCTCGCTTCGCTCGCACCTCAGGATGACGACCACTACGGCCTCGGCCCGCTCAACAGCGCGAGCACGAACAGGGCGGCGACGCCGACAACCAGACCGTAGACGAAGGTGCGGATGGCGCGCAGGCGGCCGCGGCGCTGCTCGTGCTCGATCATCTTCAGCGAGGTCGCCATGCCGTAGGGCATGTCGTCGGTGAGCGCCCGCTCGCGCTCGACCATGCGCCGCGCGACGTAGCGCGTGATCGCCTGCACCATGTCGGGCACATCGTAGGACTCGGCCAGCACGGCGCGGCCGTAGCGCGTGTCCTGCACGAAGCGGTATTGCCGCTTGTCGCGCCCCATCTCGACATGCGCGATCACATCGATCCACAGCCGCGGCACGTCGCCTTTGCTGATGCCGCGATCGAACAGATCCACAGTGTCGGGCAGCTCTTTGAACAGCGGATCGAGCGCCTCGTTCAATAGCTCGAGGCGCGCCACTTCGGCGTCGCGCAAATCGACAACGACCCCCGAACGCTCGGCCGCCTCGATGCGCGCCTCGCGCACGGCGTCCTTGAGCGGGGTTGGGGCGTCGGGCGCCTCCGGCTCGGCTTTCTTGCTGCGTCCGAACATAGGTTAATGGTAGCAAGAGTTTCGTGACGCGCAAATTAAAAGGATGTGGGTTTTCAACGCCTTTATCGGTTAACCGCCAGCGGGTGCAGCCCGTAGGGCGCCCCCCAGGACAGCCCCTCCTCCGTGGTCTTGCGCGGGCGGTATTCGGCGCCGATCCAACCATCGTAGCCGACACGGTCCACGGCGGCGAACACCGCCGGGTAATTGATTTCGCCCTCGTCCGGCTCGTGCCGGGTCGGCACGGCGGCACATTGGAGGTGACCCACCGCAGGAAGGAACTTTTCCAGCCGGGTGATCAGGTCACCACCGACGATCTGCACATGATAGAAGTCGAACTGCATGCGCACATTGGGTTTGCCGAGCTTGGCAATGATGTCGGCGGCATGCTCAACATGGTTGAGGAAATAGTTCGGCCGGTCGCGCGGATTGATCGGCTCGATCAGCAGCTTGATGTTCTTGGCGGCAGCCAAATCGCCGGCGCGGGCGAGGTTATTGATGAACACGCGCTCGGCGGCCGGCCGCTGCTCCACCGGCACCTTGCCGGCGAGGCAGTGGATCGCGGTGCCCCCGATCGCGGTGATGTAGTCGAGCGCGCGGGTAAAGAGCCCGTCGAAATCCTTCTCGCGCCCGGGCACCGCCGCGTAGCCGAACTCGCCCTCCCCGCCCGGCGGCGTGTTGACGCCGAGGATGGTGAGCTTGTTCTTCTCGATGGCGGCCTTCACGTCCTTGGCCGGCACGTCGTAGGGGAATTGCAGCTCGATGGCCTTGAAGCCACAGGCCGCCGCCGCGTCGATGCGCTGCAACAGCGGGCGGTCGGTGAACAGATAGCCGAGATTGGCGGCAAAGCGCGGCATAGGCGGCCCTCGTTCAGCGTCTCTTGGAACGTCTCTTGCGCGCTTGCGCGCCAGCGTATTCATTAGCGGCCCGCACCGCGCAACGCCATCCCCGGAACCCCGACCATGTCCGCCAACACCGCTTTCCACATCGCCGTTTTGCCGGGCGACGGCATTGGCCCTGAGGTGATGGCGCCGACCCTCGACATCCTGAAAAGAATCGAAGCGACCACGCCGAGCCTGAAATTCCGCTTCACCGAAGCGCCGGCGGGCGCGAACCACTATCGCGAGACCGGCAAGTCGATGCCCGATTCGACGATCAAGCTGTGCGAGGAGGCCGACGCGATCCTGCTCGGCGCCTGCGGCCTGCCGAGCGTGCGCTATCCCGACAACACCGAGATCATGCCGCAGGTGGAGCTGCGCTTCATTTTCGATCTCTATGCCGGCGTGCGGCCGGCGCGGCTCATTCCGGGCGTGCCGAGCCCGATCGTCGGCGCGCAAGAGCACGGCATCGACCTGGTGCTGATCCGCGAGTCGACGGAAGGCCTGTTCGCCTCGATGGGCAAAGGCGTCACCACGCACAACGATGCGCGTGAGACGCTGGTGGTGACGCGCAAGACCACCGAGCGGCTGTTCGACTTCTCGCTGCATCTGGCCGAACGGCGCAAAAAGCGCGGCCGTCCGGGCCGGCTGACTTTGGTCGACAAGGCCAATGTGTTCAAAGCGTTCAATTGGCAGCGCGACATCTTCGCCGAGCGCAAAGCCAAATTCCCCGGCGTGCCGACCGACCTGCTCTATGTCGATGCCTGCGCGGCGATGATGGTGCGCAAGCCGTGGGACTTCGACGTGATGGTGATGGAGAACATGTTCGGCGACATCCT
>DATARB010000301.1:0-10325 GCA_036264375.1 Pseudolabrys sp. | reverse complement strand
CTGTCCCAGCCCGAATAGACCGGCGCGAGATGGCTGCGCCCGTCGGTGAGCGCGGCCACGCCGTCGCGGTCGCGGTGGACGCTCGCGCCCCAATGGTCCTCGACCTTGATCTTGCCCCGCGCCATCGCTTCGAGCACGCGGAATGACGGCTTGAGCACGTCGACCACGGCCGACGCCGTGGCCGGCGGATGGCCGGTGACGATCAAGGTGATCGGCGCGCCGTCATAGCGCACCGGATAGGCGTTCTGATCGACGTAGTCGCCATTGAGCCAGGCGAGCGCAACGCTCGCCTGCGCCCGCGCATCCTGCCAGCTCGGTTCACTCGCGGCTGCGATCAATTCCATTTGCACGTGCCTCGTTCAGTTTTGTCCAATGCCAAGTTTTTTCACCAGCGGCGCCATGTGCTTCGCCTCCGCCGCGAGAGACGCCTGCAACTCGGCGCCGCTCGACGCCTGCGGCTCGAGACCCGCCGCCTCCAGACGCCTGATGACTTCTGGATCGCTGAGCGAGGTGGTGAATTCGCGGGCCAGATAGGCCACGACCTCCGGCGGCGTGCCCTTCGGTGCGAACAGCGCCAGCGTGGGGCTATACTCGTATCCTTTCACACCAGCCTCATCGACCGTCGGCACGTCAGGCAGAGCCTTGGTGCGCGTCCGTTCGCCGACCGCCAGCGCCCGCACCGTCTTCGCCTGGAGGAAGGGCAGCGCCACCGAAGTCGCGATCCAGAATGCATTCACCTCGCCGGTCGAGATCGCTTGCGTCGCCTGGGCGCCGCCGCGATAGGGAATGTGCAGCAGATCGATGCCGGCATCGGCCTTGAGCTGCTCCATGGCGAGATGTTGCGGACTGCCGACGCCGACGGAGGCGTAACTGAGCTTGCCCGGCTCCTTCTTGGCGAGCGCGATCAGGTCCTGGAGCGTATTCACCGGCAAGGCGGTGTTCACGATGAGCACACTCGGGAACCGCGCCAGCAACGTCACCGGCACGAAATCGTCGAACGGCTCAAAGCCGAGTTTCATGCCGGTGGCCGGCAGGATCGTATGGACGCCGTTGTTGAAAGCACCGAGCGTATAGCCGTCCGGACGCGCGCGCGCGACGCGTTGGGCGCCGATGCCTCCGCCCCCGCCGACAACATTTTCGACAATCATGGTTTTCCCGGTGCGCTCGCCGAAATTCTGCGCAATCACACGGGCAACCAGATCGGACGCCGTCGCCACCTGGAGCGGCACCATCAGCGTAATCGGGCGATTTGGAAAATCAGACTGAGCGAAGGCGGGCGAAAGCGTAGCGGCGATGACGGCGGCGCATGCCGTCAGCGCCAGGCGGCGGCTGACCGATTGCATTCCATGTCTCCCCCTCGGGCTGCGTGTCGTTGCACGCGGCGTTATTTTTGCGGCAGCTTCTGCTTGTACCAGCTGAAATCCTGGCGCCCGGGCGCGAAGATGTCGAGATACTCGGCGTCCTCCAGCACCTCGCCGCCATGCGCGACGCCGGCCGGCATCAGCAGCACGTCACCGGCCTCGACGATGCGCGGCTCCTCGCCCTCGATCACCCAGTGCATCTTTCCGGCCAGCATGTGGGTGATCTGATCGAAGTCATGCGTGTGCATGTTGATCGGGCCCTTGGGCGCCTTGATGCGTGCGAGCATCGCATTCGGCACCTCGACCACGCGGCCCGTGATCAGCGGATTGAGCGGGACCTCTTCCAGATCGGCCCAGCGGTACATCGGCATGGCGTCTCCCCCTTTTGATTTTGGGGAAGGCTAACGCAATCCGCAAAGGGATGCTTTCGCAATGGCAAATTGCGCGCGCGGTGGGCCTAGGCCCGCTTGCGCCCATAGACCTCGTCGGCGCGCTTCTCGAAGGCGGCGGCAAAGCGGCGAAACGCCGTATCGAACATCGCGCCCATCAGCATGGCGAAGGCGCGGCTCCTGAACTCGTACTCGATGAAAAACTCGACCTCGCTCGCGTCCTCGCCCGCCGGCAGGAAGGTCCAGCGGTTCTGCATGCGGCTGAACGGGCCGTTGAGGTATTCGACCAGGATCGCGAGCTTCGGCTTTTCCAGCGTGACGCGGCTGGTGAAGGTCTGGCGGATGAGCTTGTAGGCGACCGTCATCTCGGCGACGAGCACGCTGACGCCCTCGCCCTTGTCCGTGCGGCTGCGCACGCGCATAGCGGCGCAGAGCGGGACGAACTCGGGATATTTCTCCACGTCCGCCACCAAATCGAACATGTTTTCGGCGGCGTGGCGAACGCGGCGCTTGGTGGAAAATTGCGGCATGGCTGTTATCCCTTCCCTTCAGGGAAGGGCGGCCGCGCGCGCGGCCTTCAGGCGCGCGAAGTCCTCGCCCGCATGATGCGAGGAGCGCGTGAGCGGCGAGGCCGACACCATCAGGAAGCCCTTGGCATAGGCGATGGTCTCCAGCGCCTTGAACTCTTCCGGCGGCACGAAGCTTTTGACCTCGTGATGCTTGCGCGTCGGCTGCAGATATTGCCCGATGGTGAGGAAGTCGACATTGGCCGAGCGCAGGTCGTCCATCACCTGGAGAATCTCGTTCCGCTCCTCGCCCAGGCCAACCATGATGCCCGACTTCGTGAACATCTGCGGATCGAGCTCCTTCACCCGCTGCAGCAGCCGCAGCGAATGGAAATAGCGCGCGCCCGGCCGCACCGTGAGATAGAGCGAAGGCACCGTCTCGAGATTGTGGTTGAACACGTCGGGCTTGGCCGCCACCACGACCTCGAGCGCGCCGTCCTTGCGCAGGAAGTCGGGCGTGAGGATTTCGATGGTCGTCTTCGGCGCGTGCTTGCGGATCGCCTGGATCGTCTGCGCGAAATGCTGGGCGCCACCGTCGGCGAGATCGTCACGGTCGACCGACGTGACGACGATGTGCGACAGGCCGAGCTTGGCGGTCGCCTCGCCCACGTGCACCGGTTCGCTGGCGTCGAGCGCGTTCGGCAGTCCGGTCTTCACGTTGCAGAAGGCGCAGGCGCGCGTGCAGGTGTCGCCCATGATCATGAAGGTGGCGTGCTTCTTCTCCCAGCACTCGCCGATGTTGGGACAGCCCGCCTCCTCGCACACGGTCACGAGGCCGTTCTCGCGCATGATGGCGCGCGTCGCGGCATAGCCGGGCGACACCGGCGCCTTGACGCGGATCCAGTCGGGCTTCTTCAGCAGCGGGGAATCCGGCCGATGCGCCTTTTCGGGGTGGCGCGGGCGCGGATTGTTCACGAGATCGAGGACAACGGCCATGGGGCATACTTACGGCGGCGGAGGGTGCGCCGCAAGGCGGGCCAGTCCCTCTCGATTGTCATGCCCGGGCTTGTCCCGGGCATCCCGTTTAAGATGGCAAAGCGCCCCTTATCGGGGTGGCCGGGACAAGCCCGGCGACGACAAGGGAGAGTTTTACGCCCGCCGGATCGCGCGCCAGATCAGCAGGAAGACGATGGCGCCGACGGTGGCGGTAATGAGGTTGCCCCAGAAATCGGGGACGACATGCCAGTTGAGCTTGTCGAACAGGAATCCGCCGACGATTGCGCCGACCAGGCCGACCGCCAGCTTGTAGAAAAATCCGCCGCGGTCGCTGCCGAGGATCAGATTGGCGAGCCATCCGGCGATCAGGCCGATGATGATCCAGAGAATGATGCTCATGGTTTGGTCCCCCCAGTCTTTCATCTTGTCGTCACCGGGCATAGCCGTTCGAAAGAACGGCGTCTCTTCGAGACGCCTATGTCCCGGTGACCTCGCTTAGGGAGGCACCGTGCCATCCCAAACGAGATGGCCGGGACAAGCCCGGCCAAGACAAGCGCTAAGCCTTCGGCGGCAGCCTGTTGCCCGGCGTCGAATTGGCAATCTTCAATTCGTCCTCGCTCATGTCCACGCCGACGTCGGCGAACAGCGGCGTCGAGAGATAGCGCTCGCCGGTGTCGGGCAGCATGCACAGCACGGTCGAGCCGGGCGCCGCGCTCTTGCACACCTCGAGCGCTCCCGCGAAGGTCGCTCCCGCCGTAATGCCGACGAAGATGCCCTCCTGCTGCGCCAGCGCCTTGGAATATTTCATCGCGTCCGGGCCGGCGACCGTGATGATGCGCGAGATCACGCCCGCATCGACCGCCTCGGATGTGATCTTCGGAACGAAGTCCGGGCTCCAGCCCTGCATCGGGTGCGGCTTGAACGCCGCGTTGGGCGCCGCCGGCGTGCCATCCGGATTGCGCTCCTGCGGGGTGTGGCTCGACAGCATCGGCGCGTCGGCCGGCTCGCAGACGACAATCTTGGTCTCGGGCCGCTCTTTCGAGAGCACGCGCGAGACGCCGGTGAGCGTGCCGCCGGTGCCGAAGCCGGTCACCCAATAGTCGAGCCGCTCGCCCTTGAAGTCGTCGACGATCTCGCGCGCGGTGGTGCGCGCGTGCATGTCCGGGTTGGCCTCGTTCTCGAACTGGCGCGTGAGGAACCAGCCGTGCGTCTTGGCCAGTTCCTGCGCCTTGTTGACCATGCCGAAGGCGCGCTCGGAGGCCGGCGTCAGCACCACCTTGGCGCCGAGGAAGCGCATCAGCTTGCGCCGCTCGACCGAGAAGCTCTCGGCCATGGTGACGACCAGCGGATAGCCCTTGGCCGCGCAGACCATCGCCAGCCCGATGCCGGTATTGCCCGACGTCGCCTCGACCACGGTCTGCCCCGGCTTGAGCTCGCCGGACTTCTCGGCGGCTTCGATGATGCCGAGCGCGAGGCGGTCCTTCACCGAGCCGAGCGGATTGAAGGCTTCGATCTTGACGTAGAGATTGATGCCCGCCGGCGCGAGCTTGTTGATCTTGACCACCGGCGTGCGGCCGACGGTTTCGAGAATATTCGCGAACTTGGCCATGAGTCGCTCCCCGGTTTTTGTTTCGTCATGGCCGGGCTTGTCCCGGCCATCCCGCTTAGGAGGGCATTGCCTCCCTAAGCGGGGTCACCGGGACATAGGCGTCTCGAAGAGACGCCGTTCTTTCGAACGGCTATGCCCGGTGACGACAAGAATTACATATTCAACACGCGCCCATAAGCATCGAGCACCGCTTCCTTCATCATCTCCGACAGCGTCGGATGCGGGAAGACCGTGTGCATCAACTCTTCTTCCGTTGTCTCGAGATTCATCGCCACCACATAGCCCTGAATCAATTCGGTCACTTCGGCGCCGACCATATGCGCGCCGAGAAGCTGGCCGGTCTTCTTGTCGAAAATGACCTTCACCAAACCCTGATCCTCGCCCAGAGCGATCGCCTTGCCGTTACCGACGAACGGGAAGCGCCCGATGCGGACGTCGAGCTTCTTCTCCTTCGCCGCCTGCTCGGTGAGACCGACCGATGCGACCTGCGGCGTGCAATAGGTGCAGCCGGGGATCATCAGCTTGTTCATCGGATGCGGGTGCAGGCCCTTGATCGCCTCGACGCAGATGACGCCCTCGTGCTCGGCCTTGTGCGCCAGCATCGGGGGGCCGGCGACATCGCCGATGGCATAGATGCCCGGCACATTGGTCTTGCCGATACCGTCGATCACCACGCAGCCGCGGTCGGTCTTCACGCCGAGCTTTTCCAGCCCGAGGTTCTCGATGTTGCCGACGACGCCGACCGCCGAGATGACGCGTTCGACCGTGATGGTCTGCGTCTTGCCGCCTTCATCGATCGTGGCGGTGACGCTGTCGGCCTTCTTGTCGAGTTTCGTCACCTTTGCATTGGTGAGGATCTTGATGCCCTGCTTCTCGAAGCTCTTGCGCGCGAAGGCCTGAATCTCCTGGTCCTCGACGGGCAGGATCTGCGGCAGCACTTCGACCACGGTCACGTCGGCGCCGAGCGTGCGATAGAACGAGGCGAACTCGATACCGATGGCGCCGGAGCCGATGACCAAAAGCGACTTCGGGATGGCCGGCGGCACCATCGCCTCGAAGTAGGTCCACACCAGCTTCTTGTCGGGCTCGAGGCCCGGCAGCACGCGCGGCCGCGCGCCGGTGGCGATGATGATGTGCTTGGCCTGATAGGCACCCGGGCCGAGCGCGCCCTTCGGCGCTTCGCTCTTCGAGGCCTTCACCGTGATCTTGCCCGGCGCGTCGATTGCCGCCTCGCCCCAGATCACGCTGATCTTGTTCTTCTTCATCAGGAAGCCGACGCCGTCATTGAGCCGCTTCGAGACACCGCGCGAACGCTTCACCACCGCGGCGGGGTCGTAGCTGACGTTCTCGACCTTCAGGCCGTAATTTTCGGCGTGCTGGAGGTAGTGATAGATCTCGGCTGAACGGAGGAGCGCCTTGGTCGGGATGCAGCCCCAGTTGAGGCAGATGCCGCCGAGATAGTCGCGCTCGACGATAGCGGTCTTGAAGCCGAGCTGGGCGGCGCGGATGGCGGCAACATAGCCGCCCGGGCCGGAGCCGATGATGATGACGTCGAAGGATGTGTCTGCCATTTCCGGTCCGTTCGCAAATTGAGGCGCCACTTGTCGTCTACCCGCCCGCCGCCTGCAAGCGCGAAACCGTGCGTGCGTCGCATGGCGCAATTGACGGCTTGACACAGCGTTAGCCTACACTTACCGTTAGTCATGGCTAACCAAGTGAAGGCGCTCGCCACATTGGCCGATCCCACCCGCCGCGCGATCTTCGAGCGGCTGGCGGCGAAACCAAGCTCGGTGGGTGAGCTCGCAAACGGCCTCCCGGTGACACGGCCCGCCGTGTCGCAGCATTTGAAGGTGCTCAAGGAGGCCGGCCTCGTCACCGACGCGGCGCAGGGCACGCGCCGAGTCTATCGTATCGATCCGCACGGATTGGGCGAGATCCGCAAATGGTTCGACCAGTTCTGGGACCGGCAGCTCGATGCCTTCGCCGACGAGGTCGACCGCGACAGCAAGGACACTTAAATGACCCTGACGATTTCTCCCGCGCCGGTGCGCAAGAGCGTTCTTGTCAAAGCGCCGCCGCAAAAGGCCTTCGATGTGTTCACCGGCGGTATGGGCCGTTGGTGGCTCAAGAGCCATTCGATCAATTCATCGCCGATCGCCGAGATCGTCATGGAGCCCTTCGCCGGCGGACGCTGGTTCGAGCGCGGCGAGGATGGCTCGGAATGCACCTGGGGCAAGGTGCTGGCATGGGAGCCACCGGCGCGCGTGCTGCTCGCCTGGCAGACCGACGGCACATGGAAGCACAATCCGGATTTCATCACCGAGGTCGAGGTGCGCTTTACCGCCGAGGCCGCCGGCACGCGCGTCGATCTCGAGCATCGCAATCTGGAACGCTTCGGCGAGCACGCGGCCAAGGTCCGCGAGGCATTCGAGTCACCCGGCGGCTGGAGCGGCTTGCTGGAGAGTTTTGCAAAACTGGCAGAGGGCGGAGAGGCAACATGAGCGTTACGATTTTCGGCATTCCCGGCAGTCCCTATGTGCGCGCGGCTTTGCTTGGCTGTGAGGAGAAGGGTGTCGCTTACGAATTCCGGCACATGAACTTCGGCGACTCCAAGTCGCCGGAGCATCTGGCTCGCCATCCCTTCGGCCGCATCCCGGCCTTCCAACACGACGGCTTCGCGCTCTACGAGACGCAGGCGATTCTGCGTTATGTCGACGCTGTCTTTCCCGGAGCCGCTATGCAGCCGTCGGAGCCGCGCGCGGCGGCGCGGATGAATCAGTTCATCGGCATCTGCGACTGGTATTTCTTCCCGCAAGTCAGCGCGACCATCGGCTTCCAGCGGCTGATCAAGCCGATGATGGGCGGCAGCACGGACGAAGAGGCGTGTGCCGCGGCATTGCCGGACGCGGCACGCTGCATCAAGGAGGTCACGCATTTGATGGGCGACGGGCCGTATCTCGCCGGCGCGGACGTGAGCATCGCCGACCTGATGCTGGCGCCGCAAATGGCTTTCTTCGCCATGACGCCAGAAGGCGAGACGCTTCTTGCCGGCGCGCCGAACGTCACCGCCTGGCTCGCGCGCATGGAGGCGCGCGAGAGCATGATCAAGACGGATTTCTTCCCGAAAGCAAAAGCGGCGTAGCACCTGTCGCTTGTCATGGCCGGGCTCGTCCCGGCCATCTCGCTTAGGGAGGCGCGGCGGTGCTTTCCTACTCGGGGTCGCCGGGACAAGCCCGGCGACGACAAGCCAGAGGTCCCCATAGACGAGCGATGATTTCACGGCTCTAATCACGCCAACGAAAACCGTCTCGCTGGGGAAACGCCATGATCCGCAATATGGGCCGCGCCGCGGCCATCGCCGTCCTGCTGTGCGCGCAAGCGGCCGTCGCAAGTGCCGCCGAAGTCAAAGTCTTCAGCACCATCGGCGTGCAGGCCGCGCTCGAGGAGCTGGCGCCGAAATTCGAGAAGGAGACCGGCAACAAGCTCGCCATCACCTGGGCGACCGCTGCGGTGCTGGTGAAGCGCATCCAAGGCGGCGAGACGGCCGACGTTATGGTGCTTACGCGCCAGGGCCTCGATACTGTCGTCAAGGAAGGCAAGGCGACGGAAGGCGCGAACGCGACCTTCGCCTCGTCCGGCATTGCGGTGGTCGTGAAGGCAGGCGCGCCGAAGCCGGACATCTCCACGCCCGAGGCGTTCAAGGCGACTTTGCTGAAGGCGAAGGCGATCTCCTACTCCAACCCGGAGCATGGCGGCGCCAGCGGCGTCTATTTTGCCAAGCTGTTGGAGAAGATGGGCATCGCCGCCGAGATGAAGGCCAAGACGCACTACCCGCCGGCGAGCGGCAACGCGGCCAATCTCGTCGTCAGCGGCGAAGCCGAGCTTGCCATCCAGCAGGAGCCTGAGGTGATGTCGGTGAAAGGCGTCGATATCGTCGGCACCCTGCCCGGCGATCTCAACAACGTCACCGTCTATGCCGCCGGACCTGGGGCGGGCACCGCGCAAGGCGACGCCGCGCAGGCGCTGGTCAAGTTCCTGCACTCACCCGAAGCGCAGGCCGTGTTCAAGGCGCGCGGATTGAAGCCGGCGTAACCGCGGAAGCGCAAAACCGCTCTGGTTCGACCCGTCACCCTGAGGAGCGAGCGCAGCGCGCGAGCCTCGAAGGGCGACGGCCCCGGCCGTTCATCCTTCGAGGGCCGCTTCGCGGCCACCTTTAGGATGACGGGACGGCCGATGTGCTCAAACCGGCGGCGGCTCCGCCGGCTTCGCCTCGGCGATGACCTTCTTGGCGACGTCGACCAGGCGCGCGGTCCATTGCTGCCCGGCGCCGGTCCTGAAACCGTTCTTGTTCCAGATCGCTGCGATGCGGTCTGACAGGACGATTTTCGCCGCGTCGAGCTGCGCGAGCCTGGCCCGCAGCGTGTCCTGGAACTCCGGCCAGTGCGACGAATTGCAGCCGAGAGCCAGCGCGTCGCCAGCCAGCACCGTCACGCGCCCGAGTGCAGCCCGTTCGGCGTCTTCGATGCGGCGTCGCTTGTCCAGATCGGGATAGGTGATGATGGGCCGCTTGCCGTCAGCAGGCTTGTCCGCAACCGCTGGCCTGAAGGCCGGCTTACTCGCCGATCCGGGCCTGAAGCCCGGCTTGCTCCCAGACGCCGGCCTGAACGGTTTGCCCGCCGCCGCCGGCCTCGCATCAGGCTTGCGGGGACCACCCTTACGGGCGGCGCCGTCGCGGTGACCTTTGGCTGCACCTTTGAAGGTGCGGGGCTTATCCATCCGCTCCTTATACCACCATCATCACCGGATTCTCGATCAACACTTTGAAGGCGCCGATCAGCTCCGCGCCGAGGGCACCGTCGATCGCGCGGTGATCGCAGGACATGGTGACGCTCATAATCGTCGCCGGCACGATCTGGCCGTTGCGCACGACCGGGCGCTCTTCGCCGGTGCCGACCGCGAGGATCGTCGACTGCGGCGGATTGATCACGGCGGTGAAGTCCTTGATGCCGTACATGCCGAGGTTCGACACCGAGGAGGCGCCGCCCTGGTATTCATGCGGCTTGAGCTTGCGCGCGCGGCCCCGTGCGGCGAGGTCGCGCATCTCATTGGAGATGGCGGAGATCGACTTCAGTTCCGCCTGACGGATGATCGGCGTGATGAGCCCGCCTGGGAGCGCAACCGCCACGCCGATATCGGAATGCTTGTGCTTAAGCATGCCGCTTTCGGCCCACGATACGTTGGCCTCGGGGATGCGTTGCAGCGCGAGCGCGAGCGCCTTGATGACGAAGTCGTTGACCGAAAGCTTGTAGGCCGGCTTGCCGTCCTTGTCCTT
This sequence comes from Pseudolabrys sp., assembly GCA_036264375.1. Taxonomy (GTDB): domain Bacteria; phylum Pseudomonadota; class Alphaproteobacteria; order Rhizobiales; family Xanthobacteraceae; genus Pseudolabrys. Next base: position 132 of record DATARB010000301.1, on the reverse strand, counting down.
CGGCGCAATGGCGTTGATCTCCTCGCGCGCGGCGGTGAGCTTGCCGATGTCGCAATCGAGCGTGAGATAGAACGTCGGCATCGACTGCGTCGCGGCGGTCAACCTTTGCGCAATGGTGCGGCGCATGCCGTC
>DATARB010000276.1:0-16752 GCA_036264375.1 Pseudolabrys sp. | reverse complement strand
GACCATGATCATGTCGGCGCCTTGCTCGATGTCGAGCGCGACCTCGCGCAGCGCCTCGTTGGTATTGCCCGGGTCCATCTGATAGGTGCGCTTGTCGCCGGTGAGCGCCTTGGCTGAGCCGACCGCATCGCGGAACGGGCCATAGAAGGCCGAGGCGTATTTCGCCGCATAGGCCATGATCGAGACGTCGAGGAAGTTCGCCTGATCGAGCGCCTTGCGGATGGCACCGACACGTCCGTCCATCATGTCGGAGGGTGCGATGATGTCGCAGCCGGCCTCCGCCTGCACCAGCGACTGCTTCACCAGCACCGCGACCGTCTCGTCGTTGAGGATGACGCCGTCGCGGATCAGGCCGTCATGGCCGTGGCTGGTGAACGGGTCGAGCGCCACGTCGCAGAGCAGGCCGATGTCCGGCACTTCTTTCTTGATGGCGCGGATGGCGCGGCACACCAGGTTGTCGGGGTTGAGCGCCTCGCTGCCCACCTCGTCGCGCAGGCTCGGGTCGGTGTAGGGGAAGAGGGCGATGCAGGGGATGTTCAACTCGGCCGCGCGCACGGCCTCGCGCGCGACCTGGTCGACCGACAGCCGCTCGACGCCGGGCATCGAGGCAACCGGCGTGCGTGCGTTATCGCCGTCCATCACGAACAGCGGCCAGATCAGGTCGCCGGTGCCGAGCACGTTCTCGCACACCATGCGCCGCGCCCAGTCGCTGCGCCGGTTCCGCCGCATGCGGATGGTGAGGTCGAGCGAGGCGCTCGCGCCTTCATGGGTGTCGGGCTCGATCGGAACGAAACCGATCGACCGTTGCAAGGGACGGCCGAACTTGATTGCCATGGGACAGACTCCAGAGGCCCTATTTAGCCCGTCCGGAGGACGCCCGCTACCCGTTACCCCGCATGGGCTTATTCCTCCTGCGGGGCGTTCCGCGCCGCCTGCTGCTCCATCTCTGCGGCGGCCTTGAGGCTGTCGCCGTCACGATAGATCGAGGCGACCGCCAGGAGCCGCCCGCCGAGCCGGTAGCGCACCACGCAGTCGCGCTTCATGACATCGCCGTCAATGTCGATCGTATCCCACTTCTCGGCATGGCCGACATAGTTGATCGGCACGTCGTAGTGCTGGCTCCAGAAGAAGGGCACGGCGCGGAAGGGCGTCGGCTGGCCGAGCATGTTCAGCGCCGCCACCTGGGCCTGGCGCTCGGCCACCACCCAGTGCTCGACCCGGATCCGCTCGCCGGTGAGCGGATCGGGCCAGCGCGCGATGTCGCCGGCGGCATAGATGCCGGGCGCGCTGGTCTGCAGATGCTCGTCGACGCTGACGCCGCGGTCGATCGTGAGGCCTGCCTTTTCGGCGAGGGTCAGCCGCGGCCGCACGCCGACGCCGATCACCACCAGGTCGGCCGGCAGCGTGCCGCCGCTCTTGAGCGTCACTTTATCTTGTGCAACGGCGGTGACGCCGTCCTCGAGATGGAACACGACGCCGTGCTCCTCGTGCAGCTTGCGCACGAAGTCGCCAAGCTCGGCGCCGAACACGCGCTCGAGCGGACGCTTCTCCGGCGCTACGACATGTACCTCGATGTCGCGCGCGCGCAACGAGGCAGCCGCCTCCAGCCCGATGAAGCTCGCTCCGATCACCACGGCGCGCTTGGCGTCCTTGGCATTTGCGATGATGGCGCGGCTGTCGTCGAACGAGCGCAGCACATGCACATGCGGCAGATCGGCGCCGGGGATCGGCAGGTGCACCGGCTCGGCGCCGGTCGCCAGCAGCAGCTTGTCGAACGAAAGTGTCGATCCATCGCCGAGCGTGAGCTTGCGCGCGGTTGTATCGAGCGCCGTCACGTCGGTCTCGAGCTTCAGCGTGATCTTGTTCTCGGCATACCAGTCGTCGCCGCGCAGCGGCACCCAGTCCTCCGGCGCGCTGCCGGCGAGAAAGTCCTTCGACAGATTGGGCCGGTCGACCGGCAAAGCATCGTCGTTGGAGAGCATGGTGATCGCGCCGGCAAAGCCGCGCCGCCGCAGCATGTCGGCCGCTGCAAAGCCGGCCGCGCCGCCGCCGACGATGACGAAGTGCTCGGACGGCGAACCGACCTTCTTCGGCTCGGGCGGCGTCTTCTGTGCACCAACGGTGATGCGTCCGCCGCTCTCGGTCACCTGCCAGCACGGGATCGGACTCAGCGCCGGTGCGGCCAGAGCCTCGCCGCTGCGCAGATCGAAGCAGGCGTGGTGCCAGGGGCAGCGCAGCGTGTCGCCGACCACCAGCCCTTCCGCCAGCGGCCCCTGATAATGCGTGCACTTGGCGCCGACGGCGGACACCGTCCCACCATGGCGGACCAGGATCACCGCCTCGTCGCCCACATGCCCGCTCATGATGGCGCCGTCGACGAGATCGGCGGAGGGTATCCCCGCGGTAAAGTCCGGCCCGCCGGGCTTCTGGTCGTCTTGCGCCATCTGGTGTCCTCCGTATGTGAGACGAGCATAACGTCATTGGCCGCACCCTGTCCCCGTTGCCGGGCAGGGGCCGGGCTTGCTAAGCGGGAGAGGCGAGGGCGGCTCTTTCCATGGACTTCGATCTCACCGAGGAGCAGCGGGCATTCCAGGCCACCGCGCGGCAGTTCGCCCGCGACGACATGATGCCCCATGCGCGCAACTGGGACGAAGGCGAAGTGTTCCCGGTCGATGCGCTGCGCAAGGCAGCCGCGCTCGGCTTCGGCGGTATTTATGTGAAGGAGGATGTGGGCGGCTCGGCGCTCACGCGTCTCGATGCCGCGATCATCTTCGAGGAGCTGGCGCAGGGCTGCACCTCCACCGCCGCCTACATCTCGATCCACAACATGGCGGCCTGGATGATCGACGCCTACGGCGCGCCTGCGGTGCGCGCCAAGTTTCTGCCCAAGCTCTGCACCATGGAGCATTTCGCGAGCTACTGCCTCACCGAGCCCGGCTCCGGCTCGGATGCGGCGAGCCTCGTCACCCGCGCGCGCCGCGACGACGAGCATTACGTGCTCGACGGCGCCAAGGCCTTCATCTCCGGCGGCGGCGTTTCCGATAGCTATGTGGTGATGGCGCGCACCGGCGAAAGCGGTCCGCGCGGCATCTCCTGCATCGTGGTGGAGAAGGGCACGCCCGGTCTCTCATACGGCGCGCAGGAGAAGAAGCTCGGCTGGAAGTCGCAGCCAACCGCGATGGTCATCTTCGAGAACTGCCGCGTGCCGGTGGGCAACCGCATCGGCGCCGAAGGGCAGGGCTTCAGGATCGCGATGGCCGGCCTCGATGGCGGCCGGCTGAACATCGGCGCCTGCTCGCTCGGCGGCGCGCAGTTCTGCCTCGACCGCACCGTCGCCTATATGAAAGAGCGCAAGCAGTTCGGCTCTCGGCTTGCCGATTTCCAGGCGCTGCAATTCCGCATCGCCGATTATGCGACCGAGCTCGAGGCCGCGCGCCTTCTGCTGCATCGCGCCGCAGCGGCGGTGAGCGCGGGCGAGCCCGCCGCCACGCGGCTCGCGGCGCAGGCCAAGCGCCTCGCCACCGACACCGGCTTCGAGGTGGTCAATGGCTGCCTGCAATTGCACGGCGGATACGGTTACCTGCGCGATCATCCGATCGAGCGGGTCTTGCGCGACGTGCGGGTGCATCAGATCCTGGAAGGCACCAACGAGATCATGCGCGTGATCATCAGCCGTGCGATGCTGGGCAATTGACGCTGGGGAGCGAACGATGTCATGGGCGATGTGGAGTGGAGAGCTCGCGCTGGTGACGGCCTCGGTGTTCGCCGGCGCCGCGTTCTATGTCAGCTTCGCCGAGCAGCACGGGCGCTTGCAGCTCGACACCCGCGCCATGCTGACGCAATGGAAGCCGAGCTATCAGCGCGGCTTTTTGATGCAGGCGACGCTGGCGGTCGTCTCGGGCGCGCTCGGCATCCTCGCGTTTCTCATGACCTATGATTGGCGCTGGCTCGTTGGTGCCGCGCTGATCCTCGCCAATTGGCCCTACACCGTGTTCATCATCATGCCGACGAACAAGCAGCTCAACGCGACGCCGTTCGAGGCGGCGAACGACATCACCCGCGGGCTGATGTCGCAATGGGGCTGGCTGCACGCGCTCCGCACCGCGCTCGGCATCCTCGCCGTCATTGCCTACCTCTGGGCGATAGCCTGAGCCCGCCCAAGCGCGCTATCCTGCCTGCATAATAAAACCAGGAGGACGCCCGTGGAACAGTTGCCGAGACTTTATCTGTCGCGCAAAGACATGATGAAACGCGTCGCCCGCTTCAACGAGCTCAAGGGCTCCGACGGAGGTCTGCCCGACAGCAAGATGCCGGGCTGCATCCGCACGCTCTATAACGTTATCGGCTTCCAGCCGCCGGCAGGCTCGGGCGGGGCGGTGACCTCGCCGGTCGGCGACGACGCGGCGCAGCTCGCGGCCATCAAGATCAGCGAGGGTTTCAATCTCGGCTACTGCAAGGCCAAGCCCGGCAATGGCCCGATGATGCATAACCACGACACCAATGAGACCTTCATCGCCATGACCGGCCGCTGGCGCGCGAGCTGGGAGAACGAGCAGGGCAATGTCGAGCATGTCGATCTCGAGCCGCTCGATGTGGTGTCGTTTCCGCCCGGCATGATCCGCCGCTTCGAGAACGTCACGCCGGGCGATCCTGACAAAGAGTCGATCCTGATGTTCGTCATCGGCGGCGACGGCCCGCGCGCGGAATTCACCGATCAGGCCATGGACGAACTGGTCGAAGCCGGCGCCTGGGCGCCGAGCGCTTGAACGAGACGGACATGCCCGTGGGGACTACGACTTGGACGCAATGAACACGGGCACGGCCGACATCCTGTTCGTGCGGCGCGGCTTTCTTATCCCTCCCCCCGCGAAGCGGCGGGGAGGGTCGATCGGCAATCGCTTGCGATTGCCGATCGGGGTGGGGGGGCTTCGTTTCGCATTGAACTCTGACGTCAATCTCTTTCGCCCCCCACCCCCGACCCCTCCCCGCCACTCGCCCGAGCTCGTGGGGGGCGGGGAGGTGCGCCGATGACGGCCGACATCCTGTTCGAGCGGCGCGGGGCGGCGGGCGTCGTCACGCTGAACCGGCCGAAGGCGCTCAACGCGGTGAGCCACGCCATGGTGCTGGCCTTCCGCGCGCAGCTCGAGGCATGGGCGGACGATTCCGCCATCACGCGCGTGGTGATAACCGCCGCGGGCGAGCGCGCCTTCTCCGCCGGCGGCGATATCCGCGCGCTCTACGATCGCGGCAAGGCGGGGTGCCACGCCGAGGCCTTGCAGTTCTGGGCCGACGAATATCCGCTCAACACGCTGATCAAGAATTACCGCAAGCCGTATGTCGCGCTGATCGACGGCATCGCGATGGGCGGCGGCATTGGTGTCTCGGTGCACGGCTCCCATCGCGTCGCGGGCGATCGTTGTTCGTTTGCGATGCCGGAAGTCGGCATCGGATTCTTTCCGGATGTCGGCGCCACCTGGTTCCTGCCGCGCATGCCGGGCGAGCTCGGCACGTATTGCGCGCTCACCGGCGAGCGCTTTAGCGCCGCCGATGGCGTTGCGTCGGGCCTCGCCACGCATCGCATTCCCTCGGCGCGTTTTTCGGCGCTGCTCGAAGGACTCAGCGGCACCGTGTCGGTCGACGCTTTGCTCTCCGCCTTCTCCGAGCCGGCCGGGGAGGGGCCGATCGCCGCGCGCAGAAGCACAATCGACCGCCTGTTCACAGGCGACAACGTTGAAAGCATTCTCGCGACGCTCGACCGCGAAGCCATCTCCGAAAGCAAAGACGCCGAATGGGCCGCCAAGACCGCCGGCATGATACGCACGAAATCTCCGCTCAGTCTCAAGCTTGCACTGGCGCAGGTGCGCCGCGGCGCAACCTGGGATTTCCGCGCGTGCATGCGCGCCGAATTCCGCATAGTGTCGCGCATCATCCATGGACATGATTTCTACGAGGGCGTGCGCGCGGTGCTGGTCGAAAAAGACAACAAGCCAATCTGGGACCCGGCGATGCTTGCCGATGTGAGCGAGGCCGAGATCGAGCGGCATTTCGCGCCGCTCGCGGGTCGGGACCTGGCGCTGCCATGAGCGAACCCAAAGCCCACGACGACCTCGAACCGCTCGAGCCGGTGCACGAGTTCGAGGACGAGGAGACCGGCACCCGCTGGACGCGGCGGCTGGTGCTGTTTCTGCGCGTGATGGCCGGCCTGGCGATGCTCAAGGGTCTTTTCCACTGGTCGCGCGTCATCGGCATCGGCGTCGGCGACGACCTGTTCGAGACGCATTCCATCGCCTGGCAGACGGCGACGGTGTTCTTCGCGGTGATCGATCTCGTCGCCGCCGTAGGCCTGTGGCTCGCTGCCGCCTGGGGCGCGGTGATCTGGCTGATGTCGATTGCCTCGATGCTGGCGGTTGAAGTGTTTTTCCCGCAGGTGTTCGGCGGCGGCCTGCTCAGCGTCGCGCTGGAGGTCGCGCTGCTCGGACTTTATCTCTGGCTCGCATTGAAGTCGGCGCAGGAACACCCGCCGTAAGGAACATCAAAAGCGAATAGGGGAGAGAGATCATGGCGCGCATCGGATTCGTCGGCCTCGGCAACATGGGTCTGCGGATGGCGCAGAACCTCCTCAAGGCCGGGCACCAAGTCGAAGGCGTCGACGTCAATCCCGCCTCGGTCGAGAAGCTCAAAGTATCCGGCGGCACCGGCGTCGAGACCGCGAAGATCGCGGCGGCACGGGCCGACGTGGTCATCACCATGCTGCCCTCCGGCAAGGAGGTGCGCGAGATCTATCTCGGCGTCGGCGGCATCGTCGAGAACGCCAATCCCGGCACTCTGCTGATCGACTGCTCGACCATCGATGTCGCGAGCGCACGCGTCGTCGCGGCGGCGGCCGAAGCAAAAGACTTGCTGATGCTCGATGCGCCCGTGTCGGGCGGCGTCGGCGGCGCTACCGCGGGCACGCTGACGTTCATGGTCGGCGGCCCGGAGCGCGCCTTCGTGCGCGCGCAGTCGATCCTGGAGAAGATGGGCAAAACGATCGTGCATGCCGGCGGCCCCGGCAACGGGCAGGCGGCGAAGATCTGCAACAACATGATCCTCGGCATTTCGATGATCGCGGTGTCGGAAGCCTTCGTGCTCGCCGAGCAACTCGGGCTCGAACATCAGAAGCTGTTCGACATTGCTTCAAAGTCGTCCGGCCAATGCTGGTCGTTGACAACGTATTGTCCCGTTCCCGGTCCGGTGCCGGCATCGCCCGCAAATCGCGACTACCAGGCGGGATTTACCGCCGCCATGATGCTTAAGGATTTGAAACTCTCGCAGGACGCGGCGAAATCCTCCGGCGCGAAAACTCATTTGGGCGCCGACGCCGCTAAGATTTACACGCAATACGTTGAGAGCGTGGAGGGTGCACGCGACTTCTCCGGCATCATAAGGTTTATCCGCGGGTAACCTTCTGTCTCATTCCGGGGCGCGCCCGCTGCGCGAATCCGGATATTGCGGCGCGATCATTGCAATCTGTGCCGCGTTTCGTGTGCGCGCGCCGCGCACGCGTCGTTTCGCGGCCTCAATGAGGTGAATCGAATCTTTCCGCGATCCGCGCAATTTCAATCAAGCAAGGAAGCGTTCACCGTTGCAAATAAACCTAATCTTTATGCTGTTATTTAAGTCGTTTTTAGACTGCCCCACTTAGGTTCGGCTCAACTGGAACGAGGAAAACAGGGCCTCGTAACCGGACACGTAGACCAAGACAATAAAACGCAAAAGGGGCGTTGGACATGAAAGCCGTTGCAAAGACGGTCGAAACCGCCGAGCGCGATGTGCGCTTCGACCACATTCGGCCGCTGTATCTCGAAGCCTTGACTCTCGTGGAGCGGCTGCATCGCCGCCTGCTCGACGTCATCAAGGACGAATTCGACCGGCGCGGACGCTCCGACATCAATTCGGTGCAGGCGCTTCTGCTCTACAACATCGGCGACAAGGAGCTGACCGCCGGCGAGCTGCGCACGCGCGGCTACTATCTCGGCTCGAACGTCTCGTACAATCTCAAAAAGCTCGTCGAGATGAGCTTCCTCGATCACCAGCGCTCGCGTGTCGATCGCCGCTCGGTCCGCATCAAGCTCACCGAGAAGGGCCGTGAGGTGCGCGACATCGTCGAGACGCTCTATCAGAAGCACGTGCGCACCGTTGAGCAGGTCGGCGGCATCAATGCCGACGAGTTCGCCACGCTCAACAAATCGCTGCACAGGCTCGAGCGCTTCTGGACCGACCAGATCCTCTATCGTCTGTAAACGCGTTATCGCTCTTTTGCGCGGAAGACTTGCCCCGGCCGACTCTCTCGGCCGGGGTTTTGTCGCTGGGGAGCCTCGCCCGGGCCGGAGGGCTGACACCCCGGTTGCGCCTTGTGCGAATTTGTTTATTCAAAGCCGTGCGGGCCGTTGGCCCAGCCGCAATCTTGCCAAGTCTGGCGTATTGTGTGTCGCGGGGGCGACAGGCGGAAATTAAGAGGCGGCGGCGGGCTTATGGCCCGTAATCCGGCACACGAAGTCAGCATCCCCCATGACAAATCACAAAAAGTCCCGCCTCGATCGCCGCTCGCTGCTGCGCGGGCTTGGCCTGGGTTTAGGCGCCGCCGCGCTGGCGCGGCCGGCTTTCGCCGAAGACCCGACCCTCCAGGCGCTCATCGACCAGAACCAGAAGCGCGACCTCGGCCAGGAGTTCGACAGCGCCTCGCGCACCATCCACATGCCGAAAGCCTCGCTGCCGACGCTCTCGGCCTCGACGGCGGACACCACCGAGCAGGCGATCGGCCTTTACGAAGGCATTGCCTCGCGCGGCGGCTGGCCCGTGGTGCCGCCGACCGACCGCCTGCGCCTCGGCAACCGCCACCCGAGCGTGGTGGCGCTGCGCCAGCGGCTCGCCGCGACCGGCGATATCGATGCCGACGCCGGCGATAACGACATCTTCGATTCCTATGTCGAGGCCGCCGTGCGCCGCTTCCAGGCGCGTCACGGCATCTCCATCGACGGCATCGTGCGCGCGGAGACCTTCGACCGCCTCAACATTTCGTGTGATGTCCGGCTGGCGCAATTGCGCACCAATCTGGTGCGCCTGCGCGCCGTGAAGACCGATCTCGGGGAGCGCTACGTGATGTGCAACCTGCCGGCCGCGCGCGTCGAGGCGGTGGAGCAGGGCGTCGCCGTCAGCCGCCACACCGCCGTTGTCGGCAAGCCGGACCGGCCCTCGCCGGACCTCAACACCCATGTGGTCGAGATCAATTTCAACCCGTACTGGACCGTGCCGGTGTCCATCGTGCGTCGCGACCTGATCCCGCTGATGCAGAAGGACCCGAATTATCTCACCAACGAGCACATCCACATCTACGACCCGCATGGCGCGGAGCTGAACCCCTCGCAGATCGACTGGAATTCCAACGACGCGGTCCACTACCGCTTTCGCCAGGATCCCGGCGACTTCAACGCGCTCGGCTCGCTGCGCCTCAATATCCCGAACAATGACGGCGTTTACATGCACGACACGCCGGAGAAGAACCTGTTCGGCGAGGACATGCGCTTCGATTCTTCGGGCTGCGTACGCGTGCAGAACGTGCGTGAGCTGGTCGACTGGCTCCTGCGCGACACGCCCGGCTGGACGCGCGACAAGATCGACGCGACCATCAAGTCCGGCGACCGCGTCGACGCGCGGCTGATCAAGCCGGTGCCGGTCTACTGGGTCTATATCACCGCCTGGGCGACACCCGACGGCGTGGTGCAGTTCCGCGACGACATCTACAGCCGCGACGGGCTCGGGGCACAGACCGCGGTCAAGGGGTAGCCCAAGGCGACCACCTCAATCCGTCATCCTGAGGTGCGAGCCGTGAAGCGGCGGGCCATCGCAAGTCGGCTATAGCCGACTTGCGCATTTAATGTTCCGATCTCGGGTAAACCCGAGATCGAAGGATGCACGGCCCGTGTACCCGAGCCCGCGGCGGCGCCTTGGCCGTCGCCCTTCGAGGCCGGCCTTCGGCCGGCACCTCAGGGTGACGGACGATCAAAAACCCCCAGATATTGCGGCTAGATAGGCCCAGCCGCCCCATTGCTTGGCGCTTGGCCGCCAATATGTTATTTCCAAAATCCTAATCCCGGACCTTCCCTTTAGTGCGGCGCCGGCCCCAAGCCCGGCGCCTGGAGATCGTGATGTCGGCGACTTCGAGCCCGAAACCTGCAAGCGACGTCGAAGCTTTGTTCACCGCGCCCCTGAGCGAGGTCGACCCCGAGATCGCCGAGGCGATCGGCCTTGAACTCGGCCGCCAGCGCGACGAGATCGAGCTCATCGCATCCGAGAACATCGTCTCGCGCGCGGTGCTCGAAGCCCAGGGCTCGGTGCTGACCAACAAGTACGCCGAAGGTCTCCCCGGAAAGCGCTATTACGGCGGCTGCCAGTTCGTCGACATCGCCGAACGTCTGGCGATCGAGCGCGTCACCAAGCTGTTCGGCTGCAAGTTCGCCAATGTGCAGCCGCACTCGGGCGCCTCCGCCAACGCCGAAGTCTTCTTCGCGCTGCTGCAGCCGGGCGACACCTTCATGGGCCTCAATCTCGCCGCCGGCGGCCATCTGAGCCATGGCATGGCGATCAACCTCTCCGGCAAGTGGTTCAAGCCGGTGCCCTACAACGTGCGCCGCGACGATCACCGCATCGACATGGAAGAGGTCGAGCGCCTCGCCCATGAGCACAAGCCGAAGCTCATCATTGCCGGCGGCTCGGCCTATCCGCGCATCATCGACTTCCGCCGCTTCCGCGAAATCGCCGACAGCGTCGGCGCTTATCTCATGGTCGACATGGCGCACTTCGCCGGGCTGGTCGCCGGCGGCGTGCATCCCTCGCCGTTCCCGCACGCGCATGTGGTGACCACCACCACGCACAAGACGCTGCGCGGCCCGCGCGGGGGCGTGATCCTCACCGACGATGAGGGCTTGGCGAAGAAGATCAATTCGGCCGTATTTCCCGGCATGCAGGGCGGTCCGCTGATGCACGTGATCGCCGCCAAAGCCGTCGCCTTCGGCGAAGCGCTGCGTCCGAGCTTCAAGGTCTACGCCAAGAATGTCGTCGACAATGCCAAGGTGCTGGCCGAGACGCTGAAGTCGCACGGCCTCGACATTGTCTCGGACGGCACCGACACCCATCTTATGCTGGTCGATCTGCGGCCCAAGCGCCTCACCGGCAAGGTGGCGGAGCTCGCGCTCGGCCGCGCCCACATCACCTGCAACAAGAACGGCATCCCGTTTGATCCGGAGAAGCCGACGGTGACCTCCGGCATTCGTCTCGGCTCGCCGGCCGGCACGACGCGCGGCTTCGGCGCCGCCGAATTCCGCCAGATCGGCGACATGATCGTGGAAGTGCTCGACGTGCTGTCGCAGAAGCACGTCGAGGAAGATTCGCTCGTTGAAGGCACGGTGCGCGAGAAGGTGAAGACGTTGCTCGGGCGGTTCCCGATCTATGGCCACTGAGTGTGGCACGGAGTCTCCGCCGTCATGCCCGGCTTTATGCCGGGCATCCACGCCTTGGCCCCGAATGGAAGACGTGGATGGCACCGTAAGTCGGGCCTGCCCGACTTACGCATGGTTAAGAGCCACAAGTCGGGTATACCCGACTTGTGGTGACAAGCCCGGCCATGACGGGAAGAAGGAGAGATAGGGGGGTATGATGCGTTGCCCGAGTTGCGCAAGCCTCGATACGCAGGTGAAGGACTCGCGGCCGACTGAAGATTCGGCGGTGATCCGCCGCCGGCGCGTCTGCCTCACCTGCAATTTCCGCTTCACCACCTTCGAGCGCGTGCAGCTGCGCGAGCTCACGGTGATCAAGCGCAACGGACGGCGCGTGCCGTTCGATCGTGACAAATTGATGCGTTCGGTGCAGATCGCGTTGCGCAAGCGCTCGGTCGATCCGGAGCGCATCGAACAGATGGTGTCGAAGATCGTGCGAGAGCTTGAGAGCCTGGGCGAGAACGAAGTGACGTCGGAATTGATCGGCGAGACGGTGATGGAGCATCTGCGCGACCTCGACGACGTCGCCTATGTGCGCTTCGCCTCCGTGTACCGCAATTTCCGCGAGGCCAAGGACTTCCGCGCCGCGCTCGATGAACTCTCCGACGACGACAAGCCGGTGACGGCCGCGCACAAATGAATCTGCTTCGCGATTGCCAGGCCGCAGCTTTCCCTCCCCACGCGAGCGCTTGCGAGCGGCGGGGAGGGTCGGCAGCGAAGCTGCCGGGGTGGGGGCTCTTTCCTACTTCAAGCAAAATTTCCCCCCACCCCCGACCCCTCCCCGCCGCTCCGCTTCGCTGCGCGGGGGGAGGGGAGCACGAGCCGCCTCATAAACCATGACCACAGACTCAAATTTCACGAACGACGACGAGCGTTTCATGCGGCTGGCGCTGACGCTCGGACGCCGCGGCCTCGGCAACACCTGGCCCAATCCGGCCGTCGGCGCCGTGGTGGTGAAGGATGGCGTCATCCTCGGCCGCGGCTGGACGCAGCCCGGCGGGCGCCCGCACGCCGAGACCGAAGCGCTGCGCCAGGCCAAGCGCGCAGCGAACGGCGCGACCCTCTACGTGACGCTCGAGCCGTGCTCGCACGAGGGCCAGACGCCGCCTTGCGCCGATGCCGTCATCAAGGCCGGCATCAAGCGCGTTGTGTCGGCGCTGGAAGATCCCAATCCGGAGGTCGCAGGGCAGGGGCACGAACGGCTGCGCGCCAAGGGCATCCAGGTCGATGTCGGGCTGCTCGCCGACGAGGCGCGCCGTGCGCACGCCGGGCACATCGCCAAGATCACCCAATCGCGGCCACATGTGCTGTTGAAGTTGGCCGTCTCGTCCGACGGCAAGGCCGGGCTCGCCGGCCGCAAGCAGGCCTTCATCACCGGTGACGAGGCGCAGGCGCGCGTGCACCAGTTGCGCGCGATGAGCGATGCGATCCTTGTCGGCATCGGCACCGTACTGTCCGACAATCCGCAGCTTACCTCGCGCCTGCCGGGCCTGTTCGAGCGCTCTCCGAAGCGCGTGGTGCTCGATGCACGGCTGCGCACGCCGCTGTCGCTGGCGGTGGTCTCCACCGTACGTGAAACGCCGACCATCATCGTCTGCTCGACCAAGGCCTCGCCGGTTGCCGAGGAGATCGTCGTGCACAAGGGCGTGAAGGTCATCCGCGTCGAGGAGCAGAACGGCAAGCTCGATCTCGATCAGGTGCTCAAGGCGCTGGCCGCCGAGGGGGTCACACGGCTGATGGTCGAAGGCGGCCCGCGCGTTGCCGCGAGTTTCATCGGCTCCGGGCTGGTCGACGAGGTCGCGCTGTTGCGCGGCGAGAAGGCGATCGGCGACACCGGCATCGACGCGCTCGACGGCATGGCGCTCTCGGCGCTCACCGAGGGTTTCACCGCGCGCGGCAGCGAAAAGCTGGGCGCGGATACACTCGAACATTACGAGCGCGCCCTGCAGGCAACCGCTCGTCCCCGCGAAAGCGGGGACTTAGAGGCCACTACGACTGACTCATCGGTTCCCGACTCTGGATTCCCGCCTGCGCGGGAATGAGCGGAGATCGTGGCGCGCGCAATGGAATAAACACCTATGTTCACTGGCATTGTCACCGACGTCGGCGAAATACGCTCGGTCCAGCAGCGCGCCAATAATCTGCATCGCCTCACCATCCTGACGCGCTATCCGCGTCTCGAATTGATCGACGGCGCCTCGGTCGCCTGCTCGGGCGTGTGCATGACCGTGGTCGAGACCGGCGAGGAGGACGGCCGCACCTGGTTCGCGGTCGATGCCGCCGACGAGACGCTGCGCATCACTTCGGTCGGCCGCTGGAAGCACGGCACCCGCGTCAATCTGGAGCGGCCGCTCAAGGTCGGCGACGAGTTTGGCGGACACATGGTCGCCGGTCATGTCGATGGCCTCGCCACCGTCATCGCCCGCGAGGACATGACCGACATGGCGCGCATCGTGCTGCGCGCGCCGCGCGATCTTGCCCGTTTCATCGCGCCGAAGGGATCGGTTGCGCTCGACGGCATCTCGCTCACCGTCAATGCGGTCGAGGGCGACACGTTTTCGGTGCTGATCATCCCGCATACGCTCTCGGTGACGACCTTCGGCGCGCTCAAGAAGGGCGACGACGTCAACTTGGAAGTCGACACCATGGCCCGCTATGCCGCGCGGCTGATGGAGATGAAGTGACCGCGGAAAAGGTGTGCCGCTTATACACGCGTAGCCCTTGTTCGCCGCGCGCGCGCTTGCTACGACGCCGCCGAACCTTAAGGACAACGAGGCAATGGCCAAAAAAGCAAGCAGCGCCAAAAAGCGCGATTCCCTGCGCATTCTGATCGTCGAGGCGCGCTATTACGAAAATTATTCCGACGAACTCCTGCGCGGCGCCACTGGCGTGCTGGACGAGGCGGGCGCGGAGCACGAGCGCATCACGGTTCCCGGCGCGCTGGAAATCCCCGGCGCCATCGCCATGGCGGTTGCGGCGGCGGCGCGCAAGCGCAAGGCCTATGACGGCGTGGTCGCGCTCGGCTGCGTCATCCAGGGCGAAACCTATCATTTCGAGATCGTCTCGAACGAGTCCGCGCGCGGGCTGATGGATCTGACGATCCAGCAGGAGTTGCCGATCGGCAACGGCATCCTCACCGTCGACACCGAAGCGCAGGCGAAAGATCGCCTCGGCGGCGCACATGGCCACAAGGGCGCCGACGCCGCGCGCGCGGCGCTCGCCATGGTCAAGCTCAAGCGCGAGCTGGCGGAGGCGTGATGGCGGGTTCTGCGCCACGCAACGACAAGGACCCGCGCAAGGCGAACAAGCGCGGCGCGGCGCGGCTCGCCGCGGTGCAGGCTCTCTACCAGATGGAGCTCGCCGGCACCGGATTGAACGACATCCTGGCTGAATTCGAGAGCCACTGGCTCGGCCGCGAGGTCGAAGGCGCGCAGTATCTGCCCGCCGAGGCCGCGTTCTTCCGCGACATCGTCTCCGGCGTGGTGCGTGAGCAGCGCGAGCTTGATCCGGTCATCGATGAGGCCTTGCAGAAGGGCTGGCCGCTCAAGCGCATCGAAGCGGTGCTACGCGCTGCGCTGCGCGCGGGAGCCTATGAGCTGGTCCACCGCCGCGACGTTCCGGCGCGCGTGGTGGTCGCCGAATATGCCGACGTTGCCGCGGCGTTCGTCGAGCGTGACGAGACCGGCATGGTCAACGCTGTACTCGACCAGCTGGCGCGCAAGCTGCGCGCGGCGGATTTTGCCGGGTAAACTGTTGTCGTCACCGGGCTTGTCCCGGTGACCCCGATTAGGAGAGCATTGCGTCCCTAAGCGGGATGGCCGGGACAAGCCCGGCCATGACAGTCAAAACTGCGCGGACGAGCGGTGCTCAGGGCCTACAATGTCCGACAACGATAAACTTTCCGCCGAGGATCGCCTGATCGCGCGTTTCTTTGAGCCGCTCGCCACCCATCCCGGCGCGCTCAATCTGTCCGACGACGCCGCCTTCATCACGCCGCCCCCGGGGCACGACCTCGTTTTGAAAGCCGACGCCATCGTCGCCGGCGTTCACTTTTTCCCCGAGGATGCCGCACACACGGTCGCCGGCAAGGCGTTGCGCGTGAACCTGTCGGACCTCGCCGCCAAGGGCGCGCGGCCGCTCGGCTTCCTCGTGTCGCTCGCGCTGCCGAAGGACATCGGCGAAGCCTGGCTTGCTGACTTCGCGCAAGGCCTGCGCAACGACGCGGAAGCCTTCGCCTGTCCGCTGTTCGGCGGCGATACCGTGCGCACGACCGGGCCGGTGATGGTCTCCGTCGCCACCTTCGGCGCGGTGCCGCAAGGCACCATGGTGCGCCGTGGAGGCGCCAAGCCGGGCGACCGCGTTTTCGTCACCGGCACGATCGGCGATGCCGCGCTCGGGCTGGTGCTGCGCAAGGGCGCGACGTGGACGCTTACCGACGCGCAGCGCGATCATCTCCTTTCGCGCTATCTGCTGCCACAGCCGCGTAACGCGCTGGCCGAGGCCGTGCGCACGCATGCCTCGGCGGCTATGGATGTGTCCGACGGTCTCGCCGGCGATTTCGCCAAGCTCGCCCGGGTCTCCCACGTCGGCGCCGACATCAACGTGAGCCGCGTGCCGCTCTCGGACGGGGCCCGCGCGGTGATAGCGGCCGATCCGGCGGCGCTGGAGACCGCGCTCACCGGCGGCGATGATTTCGAGATCGTCTGCACCGTTCCTTCAACGAAGGCCGAGAGTTTCCGCGCCGCAGCGAAGGCCGCGCAAGTCCATGTGACCGACATCGGCGAAGTGACGGCCGGCGAGGGCGCCTGCTTCCTTGGCGCCGACGGCAATTCGCTCGCCTTCAAGCGCACCTCGTTCAGTCATTTCTGATTTTCCGTCATTCCGGGGCGCCCGTCGCCGCCCGAAGGGCGAAGACGGGCGAGCCCGGAATCCAGCCAAATACTCCCATCCTTGGTGCTGGATTCCGGGCTCGCTCGCTCCGCTCGCGCCCCGGAATGACGGGTGCTATACGAAGAAAAAAGACACCGAGGAAACGCCATGCACGATATGACGGCCAAGCAAGAGGCCATGCTGGCCGTTGCGCCCCATCCCAATTTTGCCAAATGGCACAAGCTTTTTCCGACATCGGCCTGGATGCGCAGCCACGCGCCGCGCAACATCCCGCGCTTCGCCTATGAATACGGCGACACCGGCGCCGGCAACGACACCGGCATCGCGC
>DATARB010000043.1:0-5975 GCA_036264375.1 Pseudolabrys sp. | reverse complement strand
GGACGGCATCGAGCGCGCTGCCGGCGCAGATCTCAACCAGGGCCTCCGGCGCGCCATTCACCAGAATGACCGAGCCATCATCGAGCACGAGTCCATCGCCGTCGCGCAGGGTCACCGGTTTTTCGAAATCGAGCAGGAATTCACTGCCCTTTTCGGCGGTCAGCACAATGCGCCGCCGGTTGCGGTCGCCGGCATCGAGCACGACGCGGTCGACGGCAGAAGACGAATTCCAATCACCCGCACGTCTAATCGCTATAACGCGTCTCATAGCCGCCCTTTTACTCCGTCATTGCCGGGCTTGTCCCGGCCATCCACGGCCTTCCTTTTGAGGCCGCCGCAAAGACGTGGATGCCCGGGAAAAGCCCGGGCATGACGACCGAGGGGCCGCGCAAAACAACTCAGAATAGGAAGTATCGTTGCGCCATGGGCAGCACCTCGGCGGGGGCGCAGGTCAGAAGCTCCCCGTCCGCCCTCACCTCGTAGGTCTCCGGATCGACCTCGATGTCCGGCGTCGCGTCGTTGTGGATCATGCTCTTCTTGGTCGCCTTGCGCGTGCCTTCCACCGCCACGAACTGCTTCTCGATGCCGAGCTTGTTGCGCAAGGTCGAGCGCGCCGCCGCCTTCGACACGAACACCAGCGACGAGGCGGTGAGCGCCTTGCCGAAGGCGCCGAACATCGGCCGGTAATGCACCGGCTGCGGTGTCGGGATCGAGGCGTTCGGGTCGCCCATCTGCGCCGCGACGATCGAGCCGCCCTTGATGATGATCTCCGGCTTCACCCCGAAAAAAGCCGGCGACCACAGCACCAAATCAGCGAGCTTGCCCTTTTCGACCGAGCCGATGTGCTTCGACACGCCGTGCGCGATGGCGGGATTGATGGTGTATTTGGCGACGTAGCGCTTCACGCGCAGATTATCGTTGTCGCCCTTCTCGCCGGGCAGGCTGCCGCGCTGCTTCTTCATCTTGTCGGCGGTCTGCCAGGTGCGGATGATGACCTCGCCCAGGCGGCCCATGGCCTGCGAGTCCGACGACATCATCGACAGCGCGCCGATGTCGTGCAGAATGTCCTCGGCGGCGATGGTCTCCTTGCGGATGCGGCTCTCGGCAAAAGCCAAGTCCTCGGCAATCGCCGGATCGAGATGGTGGCACACCATCAGCATGTCGAGATGCTCGTCGATGGTGTTGCGGGTGAACGGCCGCGTCGGATTGGTCGACGATGGCAGCACGTTCTTCAGGCCCGCCACCTTGATGATATCGGGCGCATGCCCGCCGCCGGCGCCTTCGGTGTGGAAGGCGTGAATGGTGCGGCCCTTGAACGCCTTGATCGTATCCTCGACGAATCCCGATTCGTTCAGCGTGTCTGTGTGGATCATCACCTGGATGTCGTAGTCATCCGCCACCGAGAGACAGCAGTCGATGGCCGCCGGCGTGGTGCCCCAGTCTTCGTGCAGCTTGAGCGCACAGGCGCCGGCCTTGACCATCTCTTCGAGCGCGGCGGGGCGCGAGGCATTGCCCTTGCCGGCGAAGCCGAGATTCACCGGGAAAGCATCCGCCGCCTGGATCATGCGCGCGATGTGCCACGGGCCGGGCGTGCAGGTCGTAGCATTGGTCCCGGCGGCCGGACCGGTGCCGCCGCCAAGCATCGAGGTGACGCCGGACATCAGCGCCTCTTCGACCTGCTGCGGACAAATGAAATGGATGTGCGTGTCGAAACCGCCGGCGGTGAGGATCTTGCCCTCGCCCGCAATCACCTCAGTGCCGGGACCGATGATGATGGTGACGCCCGGCTGAATGTCGGGATTGCCGGCCTTGCCGATCGCGGCGATGCGGCCTTCCTTGATGCCGACATCGGCCTTCACGATGCCCCAGTGATCGAGGATCAGCGCGTTGGTGATGACGGTGTCGACGGCGCCCTGCTTGTTGGTCATCTGTGACTGGCCCATGCCGTCGCGGATCACCTTGCCGCCGCCGAACTTCACCTCTTCGCCATAGGTGGTGAAATCCTTCTCGACCTCGATGATGAGATCGGTGTCGGCGAGCCGCACGCGATCGCCCACCGTGGGGCCGAACATGTCGGCATAGGCCGCGCGCTTCATTTTGACGGACATGTAATTATCCCCAATGTTATCAACCGGCGGCCGAACACCCTTGCGCGCGCAATTGGCGAGCGTAGGCTTGCTCGCAGATCACCTTCTTCGGCTCACGCCGGACACGGATGATCGCCATGGCCGAGCGGGCGTGGAACGTAAGTGCGCGGCGGCGGTAACACGACGTCGTGCGTTTGTGGTCCACGAATGCCGGTCCTGGCTCTCAGTAGCGCGTATCCCGCACGCTGAGTTCACGCTCGCGCCGGTGTATGGATCCGAGAGCTTGTGACGGGCAGACGACGGTCTGCCCGTTATGGCTTTTGGGGGTGCGCGCAACGCCTCTCCTGTCATTCCGGGGCGCCGCGAAGCGGCGAGCCCGGACTCCATAACCCCCAACGCTGCGGAGTATGGATTCCGGGCGCGCGCCGGAGCCTGCGCCCCGACGGCGCGCAGCGCCGATCCGGGTGCGGCGTCCCGGCATGACAGAATAATTCTCACAGCTTCCCCATCACATCGCCGCGAAAACCGTAAACCGTGCGCTTGCCGGCAAGCACGACGAGCGTGACGTCGCGCGTCTGCCCCGGTTCGAAGCGCACCGCCGTTCCGGCGGCGATGTCGAGTCGCATGCCGCGCGCCTTCTTGCGGTCGAACTTCAGCGCCGGATTGGTCTCGAAGAAATGATAATGCGAGCCGACCTGGATCGGCCGGTCGCCGCTGTTCGAGACCGATAGCGTCACCGTCTTGCGGCCGGCGTTGAGCTCGATCTCGCCATTCTTGATGAACAGTTCGCCGGGGATCATGCCGCTTTCCTCTTACATTGCATCATGCCGAGGCCTCGATGCGATCGTAGCCCTTCACCTTGTAGACGAGGAAGGAGACGATCCAGCTTGCGATGAAGAAACCGACGATGCCGTAGCCGAGCAGGCCGAGATTGTCGCTCACATCGGCGATGAAGCGCCAGAACGGCCCTTGCAAGGCGAGCTTGTCGCCGATGAGGCCAAGCGCTTCGACGCCGCCGATCACCAGCGCGGCCACCACCGACACGAAGGTGATCGTCATGTTGTAATAAAGTTTGCGGATCGGCCGGACGAAAGCCCAACCATAGGCCCCGACCATGATGGTGCTGTCGGCCGTATCCATCAGCGACATGCCGGCGGTGAACAAGGCGGGAAATATCAGGATCGACCACAGCGTCAGGCCTTGCGAGGCTTGCGTCGCCGAAATGCCAAGCAGCCCGACTTCGGTCGCCGTGTCGAAGCCAAGACCGAACAAGATGCCGAGCGGATACATGTGCCAGCTCCGCTCGATCAGCCGGAATGCCGGCCGGAAGATGCGCCCGAGTAATCCACGCTGCAACAGCAGCCGATCGACATCCTCCTCAACGAGTTGCCCGCCGTTCTTGACCGACCGGAAGGTCTTATAGACCTGCACCAGGACGAAGACGTTGGCAGCCGCGATCACGAACAGGAACAGCGCCGACACGGTCGTCCCGATCGCCCCGCCGATGTCCTTGAGGGCATCGAAGTGGCCCTGTAGCGCGGTGGTCGTCAGCGCAATCACCACGGCGAGACCAACGACGACGCTGGAATGGCCGAGCGAAAAGAAAAAGCCGGCAGCCAAGGGGCGCCGCCCTTCCTGCATGAGCTTGCGGGTCACATTGTCGATGGCGGCGATGTGATCGGCGTCGAAGGCGTGCCGCAGCCCGAAGCTGTAGGCCAGGAACGCGAGGCCGAGAAGCACCGGGCGATTGTGGAACTCGACCAGCGCCCAAAGCCACGCTGCAATATTGCCGGCGAGAAGGAAGGCGTACAGCCCGATCGCTTTGCCGCGCGTGCGCTCAGCGCCATCGTCGAAAATATAGGAAAGCATAATGCCTCAACGGATCGGACTGTGCACGGTGACGAGCTTGGTGCCGTCGGGGAATGTCGCCTCGACCTGGATGTCGTGGATCATCTCAGGAATGCCGTCCATCACCTGCGTGCGCGAGAGCACTTGCGCACCCGCCTCCATCAGCGCAGCGACGCTCTTGCCGTCGCGCGCGCCTTCCATGATGAAATCGGTGATCAGCGCCACCGCCTCGGGGTGGTTGAGCTTGACGCCGCGCTCCAGCCTGCGGCGCGCGACGATCGCGGCCATGGCGATCAGCAACTTGTCTTTTTCACGGGGCGTCAGATTCATCGCATCCTCAGACTCAGAACTATTTCTTTACGCATGATCCTATCCGAAAATCGGTACCCACTCTTCGGGATCACGCGCTATTGTAACCACAAGCGCGGCACGCTGACGCCGAGCGCGGCGAGCAGCGCGATCAGGTCATGGCGCAATTGCGCGCCATCCTTGGCACAAAGGCGGGCGACCGCAATCCCGTTCCAGGCGGAAATGCCGACCTCTCCAACGGATTGTTCGGCAAGCGCGCGCACGGCGGCGAGCGTGTCGTCTGTGCCCGGCGCAACCAGCACCGTTGCGAACGCGATGCCGCCGGCGGCGACGGCTGACTGGCCGAGCTTATCGGCAATCGCGCCGTCGAACCGCGCGCTGTCGGCGTAGACGACCCGGCCGCCGCGGCGAAGGCGCCAGCGGTCGGCGAAGACGCCTTCGCGCATCGCCTCGCCCATGGCGGCGCGGCCGAACACGACAGCCTCGGCGGCGACCAGCGAGGCCGAGGCGGCAAGATCGATGTCGATGTGGCGCGACAGACGCGCGCGATCAAACAGGATCGTCTCCTGCGGCAGCCAGGCGAGCCGGCCGCCCATGGCGACATCGAGGCGCACGGTCATCTCTGCGGCCGCGCCGGTCGAGCGATAGATCTTCTCGGCGGCTGTGGTGCCCGCGATAAGGCTTGCCCCCTCGCCCACGGCAATCTCGACGGCGAAGCGGTCGCCACCGGTCATGCCGCCACCGGTGTTGACGATCACCGCTTCGAGCGCGTCCGCCGTCACGTTGGGGAAGCGCACGCGCAGCGAGCCAGCCTCATGCACATGGGTTCGGCGCGTGCGGCCGCCCTCGACGGCGACGGCCAGCGCAATGTGCCCAGTCGCGCGATTGGCGGCGAAGATGTCCAAGCTTTGTGTCGTCGTCAGCACTGCCGCAACCTCTGTTGTCATGCCCCGTGAAAGCGGGGCATCCAGTAAACACGAATGGTGCGGTCCAAGCGATAAGCTGCGGAGTACTGGGTCGCCAGGTCAAGCCGGGCGACGACACCGAGTGTTTGGCACGCGCATGTTATCATCAAATCGCCAGCGCCCGCTTGAGCGCGCCTTCGTCGAGGTTCGCCTTGTCGGCGGCATAGACGATGGAGCCGCGGTCCATGACGACAAGGTGATCGCCGAGCTCCTGGGCGAAGTCGAGATACTGCTCGACCAGCACGATGGCCATATGCTTCAGCGAGCGCAGGTAGGAGATGGCGCGGCCGATGTCCTTGATGATCGAGGGCTGGATGCCCTCGGTCGGCTCGTCGAGCAGCAGGAGCTTGGGCCGCATCACCAGCGCGCGGCCGATGGCGAGTTGCTGCTGCTGGCCGCCGGAGAGATCGCCACCGCGCCGCTTGAGCATGCTGTTGAGCACCGGGAACAGCGAGAACACGTCGTCGGGGACCGTGCGCTGGTCGCGCCGCAGCGGCGCAAAGCCGGTCTCAAGATTTTCCGCCACCGTGAGCAAGGGGAAGATCTCGCGCCCCTGCGGCACGAAAGCGATGCCGCTGCGCGCCCGCGCCACCGTCGGCAGCTTGGTGATGTCGGCGCCGTCGAGCGCGATCGAGCCGGCGCTGACCGGGCGCTGGCCGACAATGGCGCGCAACAGGCTCGTCTTGCCGACCCCATTGCGGCCGAGCACGCAGGTGACCTTCCCCACCTCGGCCTTGAGCGAGATGCCGCGTAACGCCTGCGCGGC
>DATARB010000242.1:0-5167 GCA_036264375.1 Pseudolabrys sp. | reverse complement strand
CTTGGCGTCGAAGGCGCATTTGACGCGCTGCTGCTGGTTCAAGTCGAGTCCGGAGAACATCACCGGCATCAGGTCGCGCTTCTCCACGCCGACGCCGTGCTCGCCGGTGAGGACGCCGCCGACCTCGACGCACAGCTTGAGGATATCGGCGCCGAACGCCTCGGCGCGGTCGAGCTCGCCCGGCTGGTTGGCGTCGTAGAGAATGAGCGGATGCAAGTTGCCGTCGCCGGCGTGAAACACGTTGGCGACGCGCAGGCCGTAGCGCTCGGACATCTCCTTCATGCGCTTGAGCACCAGCGGCAGTTGCGCGCGCGGAATGGTGCCGTCCATGCAGTAATAGTCCGGCGAGATGCGGCCGACCGCCGGGAACGCCGCCTTGCGCCCGGCCCAGAACAGAAGCCGCTCCTGCTCGGAGTTGGAAACCTTGCAGGACACCGCGCGGCAGTCGCGCGCGATCGTCTCGACACGCTCGATGAGGTGCTCGACTTCCGCGCCCGGCCCGTCGAGCTCGACGATCAAAAGAGCCTCGACGTCGAGCGGATAGCCGGCATGGACAAACTCTTCCGCGGCGCGGATCGCCAGTGTGTCCATCATCTCCATGCCGCCGGGAATGATGCCGCCGCCGATGATGCGCGATACGCATTCGCCGGCGTCCTCCGAACTCGGGAAGCCGACCAGCAGCGCGCGCGCCGTCTCCGGCTTGCGCAGGATGCGCACGGTCACTTCGGTGACCACGCCGAGCAGGCCCTCCGAGCCGGTGATCAGCCCGAGCAGATCGTAGCCGGCGGCGTCGAGGTGCTTGCCGCCAAAGCGCAGCACCTCGCCGGTGATCAGCACGATCTCGCAGCCGAGCACGTTGTTGGTGGTCATGCCGTATTTCAGGCAATGCACCCCGCCGGAATTCTCCGAGATGTTGCCGCCGATGGTGCAGGCGATCTGCGACGAGGGATCGGGCGCGTAGTAGAAGCCGGCATGCGCCACCGCGTTCGACACCGCCAGATTGGTCACGCCCGGCTCTACCACCGCCACGCGGTTCTCGTAGTCGATTTCGCGGATGCGGTTGAACTTGGCCATGCCGAGCAGCACGCCGTCGGCGAGCGGCAACGCCCCGCCCGACAGCGAAGTCCCCGCCCCCCGCGGCACCACCTTGATGCCTTGGTCGTGGCAATAGCGCAGGACCTGCGACACCTGCTGGGTCGTCTCCGGCAACACCACCACCATGGGAAGCTGCCGGTAGGCGGTAAGTCCATCGCTCTCATAGGGCCGCATCTCGCGCTCGCCGGCGATGACGCCCTCCCCGTGCACGATCGTGCGCAGCGCCGCGACAATGCGCTCCCGGCGGCCGAGAACGGCGCTGTCCGGCTCCGGCATCGTCACAGACATAGGGTCACTCCTGGCTGTTCCTTCCATGCAACGATACCAGCCATTTGACGGTTGACACAAAGGGCTGGCAAAACCTGTGCGGAACTTGGCCGCGCGGGCCGGGTTCTAGGGCGGCGGCGGAAACACTCAAGGAACGGGAGATCGTGCATGAAATCGACATTGGCGATGGTGGCTCTAGCCGTGGCCACGATGGCGCAGGCGGCTCAGGCGCAGGATGTCGCCGCCGGGGAGCAGTCCTTCAAGAAGTGCCTCCCCTGCCATTCCATCGGCGAAGGCGCGAAGAACAAGGTCGGGCCCGAGCTCAACGGCCTTGACGGCCGCCATTCCGGCACCGCCGCGGGCTACAGCTATTCCGAGGCCAACAAAAATTCCGGCATCACCTGGGATGAGGCGCAATTCAAGGATTACATCAAGGACCCGAAGGCGAAGATCCCGGGGACCAAGATGATTTTCCCGGGCATCAAGAACGAGACCGAAGTCAACAACCTCTGGGCCTATCTCAAGCAGTTCGACGCCGAGGGCAAGAAGAAGGGGAGCTAAGCCCCTCAAACCAAATCTTCGAGAACCGGGCGCTTGCGGCCTTTGACCCCCGTCAAAAACTCCGCAGGCGCGATCAGTATCTTGGTACTGCGAGCGCGAGCGCTCAGGGGAGGAGATTTGCAATCATGATCAAGGATATCGTCGTCAATCTCGGGCTGGGCGAGCAAGACCCTGCCGGCAATTTTGCCATATCGGTCGCGGAGACTTTCGAGGCGCATATCCTCGGCGTCGCGGTCGCCTACGAGCCGGTGATCGTCGGCAGCGTGATGGGCGGGATTCCCGCGGAGTTCATCGAGTCCCAGCGCTCCGAGGCTGACACCAAAGCGCGCGCCGCCATCGCCCACTTCGAGCAAAACGCCAAGCGCTCCGGCCTCTCATTCGAAACGCGCGTTCTCTCCACCAGCATTTCCGGCGCCGCCGACCAGATCGGCCAGATCGGCCGCCGCTTCGACCTGATCGTGGTTGGCCAGGCCAACCGGGATGAAGCCGGCGCCGACGACATCGTCGACGAGGGTGTGCTGTTCGAATCCGGCCGGCCGGTGCTCTTCGTGCCGTTCATCCAGAAGGCCGGACTCGCCCTCGACCGTGTGATGATCTGCTGGGACGGCAGCCGCGCCGCCACTCGCGCCGTCGCCGACGCCATGCCCTTCCTGCACAAGTCGAAGCAGGTCGAGGTCGTCATCATCGCCACAGGCCGGCCGAAGAGCGACGAGATCCCCGGCGCCGATCTCGGCCAGCATCTCGCCCGCCACGGCCTGAAGGTGGAGGTAAAACGCATCACCTCGCCGGACATCGACGTGCCCTCCACCATCCTCTCCTATGCTGCGGATTCCTCGGCCGACATGATCGTGATGGGCGGCTACGGCCATTCGCGCCTGCGCGAATTCGTGCTCGGTGGCGCCACCCGCGGCCTGCTCGAGTCGATGACCGTGCCGGTGCTGATGTCGCATTAGGCGGCATCGGATCCCCGTCTGCGCGGGGACGACAGAGGCCTTCCATGCAGGAACGCCACGTCACGCTGCTCGATGGAACGCCGATCTTCATCCGGCCGCTCAGGCCGGATGACGCCGCGCTTTATCCCGATTTCCTTGCCGACGTGACCTCGGACGATCTGCGGCTGCGTTTCTTCGCGCCGATGCGCGAAGTGAGCGCGGCGATGATCCACAAGCTGATCCACTACGATCCGGCCAAGGCCATGGCCTTTGTCGCCATCGAGGAAGCGACCGGCCGCCTGCTCGGCGTCGTGCGCTTGCACGACGATCCGGACGGCGAGACCGCCGAGTTCGCGATCCTTTTGCGCACGCACCTGAAGGGGCACGGACTCGGCTGGCTGCTGATGAAGCACATGATCGCGAATGCCAAGGCCAAGGGGCTTCACACCGTGCGCGGCCAGGTGCTCGACGAGAACAGCACCATGTTGCAGATGTGCGAAGAACTCGGCTTCCACAGCGCCGACGATCCGCTCGAGCGCGGGGTGAAGCAGGTGACGCTGCCGCTCGCGGACGTGCCCTCTCTTCTTTCCTCCCCCTGAAAGGGGGAGGTCGGATCGCCAACGGGTCCGCGCGAAGCGCGGCCCGATGACAGGCTCCGCGATCCGGGTGCGGGTCATCTACCGTTACGCCATTGCCCCCACCCGACCCTCCCCCTTTCAGGGGGAGGGAGCAGGAAGAGGCAGCGCCACCTGCGCGACGAGGCCACGCGCCCGCGCATCGACGATGCCGAGGGCCCGCAACGACAGAAGCGTCGCCGTCTGCACCGCCTCGCGCGCGGGACCGTTTGCCTCATAAGTCGGCGCCAAGGGCCCGAGCAGCCCTTCCATCAACGCACCGACAATGGCCGGCGCGGCGACCTGCGCATCCTGATCGGGCAAGAGGCCGCGCGTGATCGCCGCCTTGATGCGCATCTCCACTTCGGCAGCGAGCGATTGCCGGAAGTCGAGCCGCATGGAGTCGACTTGCGGATCAACCGGCTCGGCGATCACCGCCCAGGCAAGCTTGCGCTCGGCGAGCGCGCGCGCGGCGAAGGTGGCGATGCAGGAGGCCAGCGCCGAGAGCGGCCCCGGCGCGGCATCGGCCGCCGCCGCCATCGCCTTGAGCTCGCGGCCGCCGACGGTGGTCATCACCTCAGCGACGAGATCGTTCTTCGACGGGAAGTAGCGATAGACCGTGCCGGCGGCGATGCCGGCGCGCTCGGCGACCGTGGCGATCTGCACAGCCGCCATGCCGCCTTCGGCCGCGAGCGCGGTCGCGGCGGCCAGGATCGCCTGCTCACGGGCGGCCAGCCGACGGACGACGTTTTCGGTGCGGCGATAGGGCATCCAATGAGTGAATGATGATTCAGGCGAGAAAGGCAAGGCGATTGGCAGATGGGAGGTTATGCGCCGGCCGGGCAACACACCCCGCTCATTCCCGCGTAAGCGGGAATCCAGTGCTTCCCGAGCGCGCAGCAAAGACTGGATGCCCGCGTCCGCGGGCATGAGCGGAGAATGGGTTGGCCTTCGCTTACTTACCGATGCCCGCCGCCCGCCAAAGCCTTCTCGCGGATGGCGCTGAGCGACTGCCCTGGCGCGATCGCTTCCGGGTCGATCTTGAGATGGATGATCGACGGCTTGCCCGAGGCTTTCGCCGCGGCAAAGGCGGCCGGGAAATCCGCGGTCTTCTCCACCAGAGCGCCGTAGCCGCCGAAGGCCAGCGCGTAGGCGACGAAGTCGGGATTGCGCAGGTGCGTGCCGATCACGCGCCCCGGATACTCGCGCTCCTGATGCATGCGGATGGTGCCGTAGGTGGCGTTGTCGGCGAGCACGATGATGATCGGCAGTTCGTACTGCACCGCCGTCGCGAAATCCTGCCCCGTCATCAGGAAGTCGCCGTCGCCGGCGACGCAGACCACCGTGCGGTCGCGGTGCAGCGTCTGCATCCCCAGGGCCGCGGGAAAACCGTAGCCCATAGAGCCCGAGGTCGGCCCCACCAGCCCGCCGAATTGGCGGTTGCGATAGAAGCGGTGCACCCAGGCCGTGAAGTTGCCCGCGCCAACGGTGATGATCGCGTCGTCGGGAAGGTTCTCGCGCAGCCACACCACGGCCTCGCCGAGATTGACCGCGCCCGGCTGCGGCGTCGCCTTCTCGGTCCAGGCGAGAAAGTCGGCATGCGCCGCGTCGCTCTCGCCGCGCCAGACGATCTCGTTCGGCGGCTGCAAGCCCTCAAGCGCCGAGCAGAACGCCGTCGGCGCCGCGTTGATGGCGAGC
>DATARB010000239.1:0-23679 GCA_036264375.1 Pseudolabrys sp. | reverse complement strand
CTTATATAAGGCCCTTGCGGGGCCGGTTTGCGACCCGCCAAGAATTGGCATAGGGGTTTCGCAGCCGTTACGCGGCGCTCGAGGGATATTCATGGTTCGTCGTTATTTCGGCACCGACGGCATTCGCGGTCTGGCCAATCGCGTCATCACGCCGGAACTGGCGCTCAAGGTCGGGCAGGCCGCCGGTCTGATTTTCCGCAATGGCGAACACCGCCACCGCGTGCTGATCGGCAAGGACACCCGCCTCTCCGGCTACATGATCGAGAACGCCATGGTCGCCGGCTTTACCTCGGTCGGCATGGACGTGCTGCTCACCGGCCCGATCCCGACGCCGGCCGTCGGTGTGCTGGCGCGGTCGATGCGCGCCGATCTCGGCGTGATGATCTCGGCTTCGCACAATCCCTTCGACGACAACGGCATCAAACTGTTCGGGCCGGACGGATTCAAGCTCAGCGACGAGGTCGAGCTGAAGATCGAGGACCTGCTCGACGCCGATCTGTCCAATCAACTCGCCAAGAGCGCCGATCTCGGCCGCGCCCGCCGTATCGACGGCGTGCAGGACCGCTACATCGAATTCGCCAAGCTCACGCTGCCGCGCCAGATGTCGCTCGAGGGCCTGCGCGTCGTGATCGATTGCGCCAACGGTGCCGCCTACAAAGTCGCGCCCGGCGCGCTGTGGGAAATGGGCGCCGACGTCATCTCCATCGGCGTCGATCCGGACGGCTTCAACATCAACAAGGACTGCGGTTCGACCGATCTGGCGGCCCTTCAGCGCAAGGTGCGCGAGGTGCGCGCCGACATCGGCATCGCGCTCGATGGCGACGCCGACCGCGTGATGATCATCGATGAGCGCGGCCATGTCGTCGACGGCGACCAATTGCTGGCGATCATCGCAGAGAGCTGGAAGGACGACGGGCGCCTGCAGCGTCCGGGGATCGTCTCCACCGTGATGTCCAATCTCGGCCTCGAGCGGCATCTGGCGAGCGTGGGTATCGAGCTGGTGCGCACGCCGGTCGGCGACCGCTATGTGCTCGAGCGCATGCGCGCCGACGGCTACAATGTCGGCGGCGAGCAGTCCGGCCACATCATCCTCACCGATTACACCACGACGGGGGACGGCTTCGTCGCCGCCTTGCAGGTGCTTGCGGTGATCAAGCGCGCCGGCAAGCCGGTGTCGGAGCTCTGCCACCGCTTCGAGCCGCTGCCGCAGGTGCTCAAGAACGTCCGCTACCGGTCCGGCAAGCCGCTGGAGAACGCCGCCGTCCGTACCGCCATCGCCAGCGCCGAGCAGAAGCTCGGCCGCGGCGGCCGGCTCCTCGTCCGTCCCTCCGGCACCGAACCGGTGATCCGGGTGATGGGCGAGGGCGACGACAAGTTCTTGGTCGAGGCGGCGGTGGACGACGTCATCGAGGCGCTGACCCAGGTCGCGGCCTGATCCGCACCGTCACTTCGGCACGCCGCGTTCGCGGCGGGCCTGGAATCCGTACTCCGCAGCGTTGATGATTATGGATTCCGGGCTCGCGGCCTGCGGCGGCGCCCCGGAATGGCGGAGACTCTCATTCGCGGACGGCGCAAAGGGCCAGGCCCGGAATCCGATCACAAGCGCGGCATCCATTTTGAATTCCGGGTCCGCCGGCTGCGTGGGCGCTCCGGGAGAACAATGCAGCTCGACCGGCCCTCTCATGTTGGTCCCTCGCTAACCCATTCTGCGCGCTGCAAATTGTGGGTTGCTGGTTCCATGTTCGGCAAAACTCAAATAGTCGTTATAAATCAATAATTTAGAACCATTTTAAAGTGCGTTTTTCTTTGACTTGCCGCACTGAACTAGGTTACCCAAATGCCATCCTGCGGTTGGCCGGCACGATGCCGGGGGGAGTTAGCCGCAATGCCGGGTTTGAGATGATCGTCTGTTCCTGCAACGTCCTGAGCGACCATGAAGTGCGCACCGCCGTGAGCACGGCCAGCGCGCGCACCACCGGCCAGGTCTATGGCTGTCTCGGCTGCAGCGCGCAGTGCGGGCGCTGCGCGCGCACCATCCGCAAGATCATGGACGAGGCGCTGGGCGGCCCGAGCTGCCCGAAGGGCTGTGCCTGCGCTGCCCACGCCGCCAAGCGATAAGCCGGTAAAATCATCGGCCGCACGCAGGTCCGCTCGCGCCTTGTTCAAACCGTGTTGCGCTCTTTAGAATTTTGCTAAACAACCTTGGGGCGCTCGTGCGCCCACGTCCGTTTATCAGGAGCCGGTTATGCAGGGTGAGCCGAGAGTTATCGAATTCCTCAACAAGGCGCTGCGCCACGAGCTCACCGCGGTGAATCAGTACTGGCTGCACTATCGCCTGCTCGACAACTGGGGCTACAAGGATCTCGCCAAGCAGTGGCGCAAGGAATCCATCGAGGAGATGGAGCACGCCGACATGCTGATCGACCGGATCATCTTTCTGGACGGTTTCCCCAACATGCAGGTGCTCGATCCGCTGCACATCGGGCAGAATGTCAAAGAAGTGCTCGACTGCGATCTGGCGGCGGAGATGCACGCGCGCGCGCTCTATCAGGAAGCCGCGACGCACTGCCACGCGGTGAAGGACTACGTCACGCGCGATCTGTTCGAGAAGCTGATGTCCGACGAGGAGCACCACATCGACTTCCTCGAGACGCAGATCGATCTCGTCGACAAGCTCGGCGTTCAGCTCTACGCGCAGCACCACATCGGCGAGATGGGCGAGGGCGATAAGGATTAGCGTTTCTTCGTCATGCCCGGCCAACCGGGTCCGGCCTTTGGCCGGCCCGGGTGCAAGCTTGTGCCGGGCATCCACGTCTTCGCTGAATCGAAGCAGGAAAGACGTGGATGGCCGGGACGAGCCGGGCCATGACGGCGGAGAAACAAAGCTCCAATTGATTCGTGTCGCGATGGCCGGGCTTGCCCCGGCCATTTGCATTTTTGCGTGCACGCGCGCGCCGCAAGCGTAAACGCTTTCCTAACGCACACGGAAATACCGCGCGGCTCGGGCCTTTTCGGCGCACGTCGCGCCGGCTTTGTCCGGTTAACAGGCGTGGTTAAAAAACAAGGTTAAGAGCCACTTAAGGATTTACTGCCATCGTCCGTTCATCACGCCGCTCGGGGGGCACCGGCGGATCTGTGAAGGGACGAGGCAATGGTTCGTGCGCGTTTGAAAATGTCGATGGTGGTGATGCTGGGCGCGCTCGCCTCGAGCACGGCGCAGGCCGCCGATTATTCGCAGCCGCTGCCGGCTCCGCAGCAGCCGATCTACGTGCAGCCGCCTCCGCCGCAGAATTTCGGCGACGGCTGGTATCTGCGCGGTCAGGTCGGTGTCGCTATGAATAGCAAACCCAGCCTCGAATACACGACAGAGACCAACGCGACGCTGCAACACAATGACATTGCTGACAGCTCCTTTATCGGCGGCGGTGTCGGCTATGAATGGAACAATTGGCTGCGCTTCGACGCCACCGCGGAATATCGTGCCAAGTCGCAGGTCAATGCGCTCGTGACTTATCCGCCCGGCGGCATCGACCAATATCAGGGATATCTGAAATCCTGGGTCTTCCTTGCCAACGCCTACGTCGACCTCGGCACCTGGGAATGCTTCACGCCCTTCATCGGTTTTGGCGTCGGCGGCGCCTACAATACGCTGTCTGACTTCACCGACGTCAATCCGAACGGCGGTTACGGATTTGGCCGCAATCCCAGCGAATGGCATTTCGCTTATGCGCTGCACGCCGGCGTCGCCTACAACGTAAGCAAAAATCTGAAGATCGAGATGGCCTATCGCTATCTTAATTACGGCTCGATCACCGACACGGTCGACTGCAGCGTCACCTGCACGCACGACCAGTTCAAGTTCGACAAGCTGACATCGCAGGACATCATGCTCAGCTTCCGGTGGAGCTTCTGCTGCGATCTGCCGCCGCCGGAGCCGCGCTACGTCTACACGCCGCCGGCCTACACACCGCCGCCGCCGCTGCGCAGCAGGGGCTAAAGCCCCGCCGCGCGCTCCCCGCGCGCGGCTAAAGCTTAACGATCGTGGTGAATAATCATAGTTAAGCAGCCCTTTACCTCTCTCGGGCATTGTCGCCGGACGGCAAAGCAATGAGCGCCGCATGTTTGAGGCGTTAGGGGGGGGCTGGGAGCATGAGTTGGTCGAGGCTGTTGCTCTTGGTCGGCATCCTCACCGGGGGGACTGCCTCGGCCATGGCCGCCGACATGCCGGACCTGCCGCCGCCGCCGTTGTTGCCGCCGCGGCTCATCGACACGAATGTCGGCTGGTATCTGCGCGGCGACGTCGGCTACGGCTGGGGCGTCATGGGCAGCGCGCAGTCGCCCGCGCCGTTCCCCAATCCGGCTGACAATTCATTCGGCAGCGGCTTCGTCGGCGGCGTCGGCGCCGGCATCAAGACGCAATGGCTCCGCACGGACGTCACCATCGATTACACCGCGCCGCTGAAATACCAGGGCTCGGTCGTCTCGTCCGGCGACACAACGGCCAAGGTCGATGCCGTTACCGCGTTGTTCAATGGCTATCTCGATCTCGGCACCTGGTATAGCGCGACGCCTTATATCGGCGCCGGCGTCGGAGCCGCGCGACTCCACGCCACCGACTACGCCGCGCCCTTCGCGTCCGGCACGTCGGACACGCAATGGCAATTGGCCTGGGCGCTGATGGCCGGCTTCGGCTATGCGGTCGCGCCCAATCTCATGGTCGACCTCGGCTACCGCTACCTGAACTTCGGTGACCTGACGGTCGGCAGCGATGCCGGCGCCACGACCTTGAAGAATCTGGCCGCGCATGAAGTGCGTGTCGGCGTAAGGTGGAGTTTCGATGACCTGCCTCTCGTGCATTGACGCGCGCAAACGCGCCGCCTGGCGTCGCGCTGGCGTATTGACCGCGGTGCTCGCGGCGGCCGTCGTCTGCGATCGTGCGCGTGCCGCCGACATGTCGGACGACGATATCTTGCGCGGCTCTTTCATTTCCGATGCGTCACCGGGCTACGTGCGCTGGGACGGCCTGCAAGCCGGCGTGCACGCCGGATACTCGAACATGAACGCGGATTTTGGCAACAGCAGTAGTGGCCAGGTAGCGTACATCCTGCGCAATACGACGATCGAAAATGAGATGCATCCTTCCGACTGGACAACGTTGCCGTCGGACACGACCAATAGCAGCCAATACGGCCTCTTCATTGGGTACAATGTTCAGTGGGACCAGCTCGTTCTTGGTTTCGATCTGGCCTACAACCGGATGGCGTCGGCGGAAGCATCGGCATCCGATTCACTCGGACGCCAATTCTCGACATCCGACGGCTACCAAAACCAGGTCACGGTTTCAGCGCAGTCATCGGTCAAGTTGATTGATTACGCGACGTTCCGCGCTCGCGCGGGTTACGCATTTGGCCAATTCCTGCCTTATGCGATGATAGGCGCAGCGGTTGGCCGCTTCAATTATTCGACCACGTCGACTGTGCACGCCAGTGGCCAACCCGCGGCGGGCGGCGGCGGACTACCTTTCGACAATACGAATACGTTGACCGACGGCAAGAACAACGCCTACGCGGCGGGTTTTGTCGGCGGCTTGGGTATGGACGTTGCGGTGCTGCCGAACGTCTTCGTGCGCGCCGAATGGGAGTATGTCGCCTTCTCACCCGTGAACGGGATTCGCGCCAACCTCAACACCGGCCGCGTCGGCGCCGGTGTTCGCTTCTAACACTTACACAATCCGCAAATCACACCTGCGCGCGCCGGCGCGGTTGAAACCTCACGCGCAAGTGTACCTGTGTATGGTTTCGGTCCGATCGATTGAGTGCCAGACTTCTCTCCGGGGTGAGGTTCATCCTGGAATGCGTCGATGAGCCTAAGTCAAGATTTCAAGACGCTGCTTCCTCCCCGCGAGCGCTCATCCTCCCAAGCTGGTATTCCGCTGCTGAACGACGCAGGCGGCCACCAGCCGGCTGTCATCACGCGGCTGGAAGAGTTGCTGTCAGCGAACTGCGACCGCCCTCTCCACATGTCTGAAATCTGCGCGGCAACGGGCGTGTCGGAAAGGACGTTGCGGCAGTTTTGCCGAAAGCATCTCGGCATGGCGCCGGTGCGCTATCTGTGGCTGCGGCGCATGCAGTTCGCACGAGCCGCACTCATGCGCGCCGACCCGGCGACGGCGACCGTCACGGAAATTGCGACCAGTCACGGTTTCTGGGAACTTGGCCGCTTCTCCGTAGCGTACCGAACACTGTTCGGGGAATCGCCCTCCGCATCGCTGCGCCGGTATCCGGATGCATTTTGCGATGCCGATGCCGAATCTGCATAGCGCGCCACACACGGCTTCTGCACGTTTCGCAACGGGGCGCGGCACGCGCCGTTCACATCTCGGCTCGTGCGGGCCTTTGCTTATGCAAGCATCAACCGATGAACGGGAGGTTGCTATGAACAAGACCGGTTTTGCGGGTGTCTTTTCAGTTGCGCGTGCGTCATTCGGCAAACTTGCCTTCTTGGGCGCGGGCGTCGCGCTTGGCATCGTGACGAGTTCAATTGCGCAGTCGTACGATCCCGAAATTGGTGGCGGCAACGTTGGCGTGGCCTACATGGTCCAGCCGGACGGCAGTACAATGCGTGTCGGTGGCAAGACCGCGACAGTCAATGACGCAGCTCATGCTATGGCGATGCAATATGGAGACGAACTGCCGGCGGGCTCCGTTCTTTATCGGCACAACAACAAGCTCTATTCGATGAAGAACAAAATGGTGAACGGCAAGATGATTGAAGATCATGCGAAGACGTGGGTGCAGTGAAAACTTGGCTCCAGTGAAGACCTGCGCCTCGCGTTGAACTGACGCTGTCGACGGACAGATGGCGCGCGGGGAGGGAGGGATCGGATCTGACGCGTTTTCCGCTCGCTCTTTCCCGCCGCTGTCGGCAATCGATCGAAACTGTTGACCGCGCGCGTCACTTCAACTATCCCCGCCAGTGGGACACCCCTCCCCAACGAGGGGCTTCTATCTGGAAGGATAGGTTATGACAGCGATGAAGCCCGGCGTGCGGCCGGCAATCCCGCATTTTTCGTCCGGCCCCTGCGCCAAGCGCCCCGGCTGGAGCCTCCAAGCCCTCACAGACGCCAGCCTCGGACGTTCGCACCGCGCCAAGATCGGCAAGGCGAAGCTCAAGCGCGCCATCGATCTCACCCGCGAGGTGCTCGAAGTCCCTGCCGATTACCGCATCGGCATCGTGCCGGCCTCCGACACCGGCGCGGTCGAGATGGCGGTGTGGTCGCTGCTCGGTGCGCGTCCCGTGACCATGCTCACCTGGGAGTCTTTCGGCGAAGGCTGGGTCACCGACGTCGAGAAGCAGTTGAAGCTCAAGGACGTTACGGTGCTGAAGGCGCCGTACGGCGAACTCCCGGATCTCGCCAAGGTCGATTTTAGTTCCGACGTGGTGTTCACGTGGAACGGCACCACCTCCGGCGTGCGTGTGCCGAACGGCGACTGGATCGCCACGGACCGCAAGGGCCTCACCATTTGCGACGCCACCTCGGCCGCCTTCGCGCAAACGCTCGACTGGCCGAAGCTCGATGTCGTCACCTTCTCCTGGCAGAAAGCGCTCGGCGGCGAGGCCGCGCACGGCATGCTCATCCTCTCGCCGCGCGCGGTCGAGCGGCTCGAAACTTACAAGCCCGCCTGGCCGCTGCCGAAGATCTTCCGCATGACCAAAGGCGGCAAGCTCAATGAAGGCATCTTCCAGGGCGAGACCATCAACACGCCGTCGATGCTCTGCGTCGAGGACTATCTCGACACGTTACAATGGGCGAAGTCGATCGGCGGCCTGAAGGCGTTGATCGCGCGCGCCGACGCGAACACGAAAGTGCTCGCCGACTGGGTAGCGAAGACGCCGTGGGTCGATTTCCTCGCCACGTCGGCGGCGATCCGCTCCAACACCTCGGTCTGCCTGAAGGTGGTCGATCCGGCGATCACGTCGCTCTCCGACGACGCGCAGGCCGCCTTTGCCAAGTCGCTCGCCGCGATGGTGGAGAAGGAAGGCGCCGGCCTCGACATCGGCCACTATCGCGATGCGCCGGCGGGCCTGCGCATCTGGTGCGGCGCGACGGTGGAGGCGCACGACGTTGAGGCGCTGACGCCCTGGCTCGACTGGGCCTTCGCCGAGGCCAAGGCCGCGTTGCCCAAGGCGGCGTAGCCGCTCGTCCGTGACTCACTCCGTCATCCTGAGGTGCGGGCCGAAGGCGCGCCTCGAAGGATACACGGCCCGGACCCATCACCCTTCGAGGCTCGCTTCGCTCGCGCCTCAGGGTGACGGGTCTAAAGCAATAGGATCAGTCATATGCCCAAAGTTCTCATCTCCGACGCTCTCTCTCCCGCCGCCGTGCAGATCTTCAAGGATCGCGGCATCGAGGTCGATTTCCAGCCGGCGCTCGGCAAGGACAAAGACAAACTCGCCGAGCTCGTCGGCAATTTCGACGGCCTTGCCATCCGCTCGGCCACCAAGGTGTCGCCGAAGATCCTGGAGAAGGCCAAGAACCTCAAGGTGATCGGCCGCGCCGGCATCGGCGTCGACAATGTCGACATCCCCGCCGCTACCGCGCGCGGCATCATTGTAATGAACACGCCGTTCGGCAATTCCATCACCACCGCCGAGCACGCGATCACCATGATGCTCGCGCTGGCGCGCGAAATCCCGCAGGCCGATGCCTCCACGCAGGCCGGCAAGTGGGAGAAGAACCGCTTCATGGGCGTGGAGATCACCGGCAAGACGCTCGGCGTCATAGGCTGCGGCAACATCGGCTCCATCGTCGCCGACCGCGCGCTCGGCCTGAAGATGAAGGTGATCGCCTACGATCCGTTCCTGTCGCCGGAGCGCGCCGTCGATCTCGGCGTCGAGAAGGTCGAGCTCGACGAATTGTTCAAGCGCTCGGACTTCATCACGCTGCACACGCCACTCACCGACAAGACGCGCAACATCATCGACGCCAAGGCGATCGAGAAGATGAAGACCGGCGTGCGCATCATCAACTGCGCGCGCGGCGGCCTGGTCGACGAGGTGGCGCTGCGCGCGGCGCTCGACGCCGACAAGGTGGCCGGCGCGGCTTTCGACGTGTTCGTGACCGAGCCGGCGACCGAGAACGTCCTATTCGGCCATCCCAACGTCGTCTGCACGCCGCATCTCGGCGCCTCCACCTCGGAAGCGCAGGAGAACGTCGCGCTGCAGGTGGCCGAGCAGATGGCGGACTATCTCTTGCGCGGCGCCATCACCAATGCGGTGAACTTTCCCTCGATCAGCGCGGAAGAAGCGCCGAAGCTCAAACCCTTCATTGCGCTGGCCGAAAAGCTCGGCTCTTTCGCCGGCCAGCTTACGGAGACCGGCATCAGCAAAGTGCAGATCGCCTATGAGGGCGCGGTGGCGCAGATGAACACCAAGGCGCTCACCTCGGCCGCGCTCGCGGGTCTGCTGCGGCCGATGCTCGGCGAAAACGTCAACGTGGTGTCGGCGCCCGCGGTGGCAAAGGAGCGCGGCATCGTCGTCGAGGAAGTCACGCGCGAGATGCCGGAGGACTATGAAAGTCTCATCACGGTGACGCTGGTGACCGAGCGTCAGTCGCGCCACGTCTCCGGCACGGTGTTCGCCGACGGCCGCCCGCGGATCGTCAACATCAAGGGCATCCGCATGGACGCCGAGTTTGGCCCGTCGATGATCTACATCACCAATCTCGACAAGCCGGGCTTCATCGGCACCTTCTCGTCGACGCTGGGCGAGGCCGGCATCAATATCGCGACCTTCCACGTCGGCCGCGAAGCCCCCGGCGCCAATGCAGTGGCCTTGATCGAGATCGACGGCGAACTGCCCGAGGCCGTCCTCGCCAAGGTGCGTGCGCTGCCGCAGGTGCAGCAGGCCAAACCGCTGCATTTTTAGGCGGTCGTTTCGGCGCGGGGCACCGCCTTCGCCCCGTCACCCTAGGTGCGCGCCGAAGGCGCGCCTCGAAGGGCGACGGCCGGGGCGCGCCTCACATCACCCTTCACTGTTCATGCTGTTGCCGACCCGGCTGCTCGCTATCGGCGTGGGGCGCCCGGATTCAATCCGAACCCGGCCCCTGGCCGCGGCGCCGGTGAGTCTGATAGACAGTGCGCCTGTCGTCGAAACGGAACGGGCCGGTAATGTCGAAACAAGAAATGCGCGAGGAAGCCGAAAGGCTGATCAAAGAGGCGATGGAGAAAAAATCCCTGGCCGTGAAGCAGGGGCAGACCCGCATCGAGACGAAATGCGGCAAATGCGGTGCGCCAAACCGTATCTCGGCGGCGCCGGGGCAGGGGCGCGTGGAATTCGCGTGCAAAGAGTGCGGACATAAGCAAAAGGCCCTGTGAGGGGGCAAATTGATCGCTCGCGGGCACTTTGGCCTTGCCCCCTTGACGGCTCGCGCGCCGTCGGCGTGACTGGCGCGACAACCTCAGAGCCTCACCATGGCCGGCACGCGTCTTTCCATCCGCATCGACCTTTCGACCGGCGCCCGTATCGGCCCGGGCAAGGTTGCGTTGCTCGAGGCCATCCGCGCCACCGGCTCTATTTCCGCGGCGGCGCGGTCGCTCGATATGTCGTATCGGCGGGCGTGGCTTCTGGTCGAGGAGATCAACAATGCGCTGCGCGAACCGGCGGTCACCGCCGCGACCGGCGGGCGCAGCGGCGGCGGCGCGGTTGTCACGCCGGTGGGCGAGCAGATCATCGCGCTCTACCACGCGGTGGAAGCGCACGCGCGTGCGGCCGCCAGCGAGGAATTCCGCGCGATCGGCAAACTAATGCGCCACGATAAGGCGTGATCGCGCGCGAACGCCGGGGAAATTCGGAACCTGTGCGCTGAATGTGGCCACTGCGCCACACTCACGCCCCCTTTGCTGCAAACGATCAACGTTCCCATTTCATCAAATTCTGAGTTCCTCTCGGCATGATCCAATTCACGCGTGCACTCACGATCCTTGCATTCGCGATTGTCCTGTTCGCTCATCCGGCGAATGCGCAGGTGAC
Organism: Pseudolabrys sp.; assembly: GCA_036264375.1. Lineage (GTDB taxonomy): Bacteria > Pseudomonadota > Alphaproteobacteria > Rhizobiales > Xanthobacteraceae > Pseudolabrys. The sequence continues at coordinate 12,648 of DATARB010000239.1, read as the reverse complement.
GACTCAAACGCATCAACCGCCGGCGCAGACTGTGACGCCGGATCAGGCCAAACAGGCGTTGGACGTGCTTCGCGACGACACCAAGCGCGCGCAGATGATCCAGACGCTGCAAACGATCGCGCAAGCGCCACAGCCCAACAATGCGCAGCCCGCGCATGCGGCGCCTTCGGAAAATTTAGGTGTGCAGCTTCTTGCCCAAGTGTCGGACTGGCTGAATCATTTGTCGCGACAGATCGCGGGCGCGGCGCGGGCTGTCTCCGATCTTCCCAGGATCGTCCGCTGGTTGACGCAACTGGTCGACAGTCCTGACGCCCGCAACGCTCTCTTCGACATCACGTGGAAATTTGCACTGGTCCTCGGCTGCGCGCTTGCCGTGGAATGGATCGTCCGGCGCTTCGTTCGTAAGCAAGTCGGACTTGTTGCGCGTTACACCCCCTCGCGCGTGCCGCGGCCGCTCGGCGCTGACGTCGCTGCGGCTCTGCCGGCGGATGGCGCCATGTGGCAGGACGAGGCGCAGGCGAGCGGGCCGCGCTGGCAGTACCTTTGGTATCTCGTGACCCGCCTTCCGTTCGTGCTCGCGCGGCTGGTCTTGGACATTCTCCCCATCCTCTGCTTCGCCGCCGTCGGAAATCTGCTTCTCGCGACGCAGATTGGCGAGGAAACGGTGCCGCGTCTGATCATTCTCGCGGTGGTGAATGCCTATGTGGTCTGCCGCATCGTACTTCTCGTGACAGCCACGATCGTTTCGCCGCAAGACAATCAGCCGAGTCTGTTCCTGCTGCGCGACGAGACCGCTTCGTACATCGACATCTGGATGAAGCGCATCGTGGTCGTGACGGTGTTCGGTGTCCTCCTCGCCAACGTCGCCTTGTTGCTTGGCCTCGATCGGCAGGCATATCTCGCGGTATTGCGGCTGGTGATGCTGGTCGTCCATCTGCTGGTGGTCGTCGTCATTCTTCAATGCCGCCGCCTTGTTGCCGATTTTATTCGTGCCCCGGAAGGGCGCACAGGCTTCATCGCCATCGTGCGAAACCGGCTCGGACATGTGTGGCACATTTTTGCCATCGTCATCGACATGGCGCTCTGGGCAGTGTGGGCGCTGGATATCCAGAACGGATATGCGCTCCTGTTCCAATATCTGGTCGCCACCGTGGCGGTCTTGCTGATTGCCCGCCTCATGTCGATGGCGGCGATGACCGGTCTCGATCGCCTGTTTCGCATCAGTCCGGATTTGACCCACCGCTACCCCGGACTGGAAGCCCGTGCCAACCGTTACCTTCCCGCGCTCCGCCTCACGATTTCCGGCGTGATTACGGCGGTCACAATCCTGGCGCTGTTGGAGGTCTGGGGTATCGACGCGATCGAGTGGTTGTCGCGCGGACAAGTGGGACCACGCTTGATCTCGACGATCATCACGAGCGCCATCGCCGGATTGGCCGCGCTTCTGGTCTGGGAGGCAAGCAACGCGGCCATCGATCGCCATCTCGCGCAGCTCTCGCGTGAAGGACGTTACGCAAGGATGGCGAGATTGCGGACCGTCCTGCCAATGCTGCGGACGACGCTGCTCACGCTCATCCTGACGGTGGTCGTGCTGACGCTCTTGAGCGAACTCGGAATCAACATCGCGCCGCTACTCGCCGGCGCCGGCATTGTCGGCATCGCCATCGGTTTCGGCGCGCAAAAGCTCGTGCAGGACGTCATCACCGGAATTTTTCTGCTGCTCGAGAACGCCATGCAGGTCGGCGATTTCGTGACGGTGTCCGGACTGTCGGGGACGGTGGAGGCACTGTCGATCCGCAGCATCCGCCTGCGTGCCTCGGATGGCTCGATCCATATCGTGCCGTTCAGTTCGGTCACCAGCGTGACGAACACAAATCGTGGCATCGGCAACGCCGCCATCAGCGTCAACGTCGCCTACAAGGAAGATACGGATCGCGTCGGCTCGGTTCTCAAAGAGATTGCGGAGCAGATGCGCGGCGAAGACGAATTCAAGTCGATGATTCGCGGGGATCTCGACCTGTGGGGCGTCGACAAGGTCGACGCGTCGATGACGACGATTGTCGGTCAGATCGTATGCACGGATGCCGGACGGTGGCCGGTGCAGCGCGAATTCTACCGGCGCATGAAGCGGCGCTTCGACGAACTGGGGATCGAGATTGCCCGCCCCGGGCAGACAACGATCATCCTGAACGGGCTTGCCATGCAGCCCGCCAACGAACCGATTGCAGCGGCTGGGGCGCCGCTGCGCAGCCGGTAGGCTGGGCCGTCAACGGCTCCGTCAATGCACGCGCGGCGGGGCGAGCGCGCCGCGCTTCTCATCGGGCTCATCGCCGCCATCGCGTCCGGTCGCCAGAGTCCATCCGAGTGAGCGGCACGCCTCCGCGGGCAATCCGAACGAGACTTCGAACCCGTCCGTCGTTGCCAAGGTCAGGATCAGCCCCTCGCGGCCTTCGGGGACTTCTGCGGTCCATTCGCCGAGCGGAAAGACGTAGCGGGATTCGGGATTACCACTGATCGACCTGACGGCGCGGGCCAGAAGCCGTGGCAGGGTCATCGCGATCGACTGCGCCTGCTCGAAGGGCATGTTGAGCGCCACGGCCGCTCCGGTGTCATCGATCAAATTGAGCGTGATGCCCTCGCCGCCGTCGGTGATTTCGCAGGTGGTCAGCGTCTTACTCTGGATTTTCATTCTCGGCTCCGTCTTCGGCATCAGGGCAGTGAGGCGCCGCGGACGGCGCTGGCGGGGCTGAAGACCTCGGCCTTTCCGGTCAAGCGTCCGCCAATCGATGTATATCATTGGATATAACGTGAGCAATGCATCATGGCGACTGGGGCCCCGGCGCCGCGCAAGGCGGCTATCCCCAGCCAAGGCGGTCTCGCTCCAGCCCCTTTTCGGCTAAAAACTGGAATAGGATCAAACTGTTGACGGCGCCGGCCGGAACGGCTCCAGGGACACCCCGCGCCTTGCCTCCGCCGCCCGCTTCCTTTATCCGAAGGTGCACTTGGCCGGAGGCACCCGGTCCGTGCGTGTTCGGGGGCTTGCGGCCAGGGAAGGGATCCTGATGGCGAACGTTGTAGTGGTGGGGTCTCAGTGGGGCGACGAGGGCAAAGGCAAAATCGTCGATTGGCTGTCTGAGCAGGCCGATATCGTCGTGCGTTTCCAGGGTGGCCATAATGCGGGCCACACGCTGGTCATCGACGGCGCCACGTACAAGTTGTCGCTCTTGCCCTCCGGCGTCGTGCGCGGAGGCAAGCTGTCCGTCATCGGCAACGGCGTGGTGATCGACCCGCAGGCGCTCATCGACGAGATCGCCGCGCTCGGCAAGCAAGGCGTCGCCGTGACTCCCGAGAACCTGCGCATCGCCGAGAACGCGACGCTCATCCTGCCGCTGCACCGCGAGTTGGAGGCGATCCGCGAAAACTCGTCGAGCCGCATCGGCACGACCAAACGCGGCATCGGCCCGGCCTACGAAGACAAGGTCGGCCGCCGCGCCATCCGCTTCATGGATTTGGCGGACCTGCCGGCGCTTGCCGGCAAGATTGACCGGCTGTTGACGCATCACAATGCGCTGCGCCGCGGCTACGGCCTTGCCGAGATCGCGCCGCAAGCTGTCTACGATCATCTCGCCGCCATCGCGCCGAAGGTGCTGCCGTACATGGACTCGGTCTGGTCGCTGCTCGACGCGCGCCGGCGCGAGGGCAAGCGCATCCTGTTCGAGGGCGCGCAAGGTGCGCTGCTCGACATAGACCACGGCACGTATCCTTATGTGACGTCGTCGAATACCGTTGCCGCCCAGGCCGCGACCGGTTCCGGCCTGGGGCCGACCGCAATCGACTACGTGCTCGGCATCACCAAGGCCTACACCACGCGCGTCGGTGAGGGGCCGTTCCCGACCGACCAGATGCACAACGAGATCGGCAAGACACTGGGCGAACGCGGCCGCGAATTCGGCGTCGTCACCGGCCGCCCCCGCCGCTGCGGCTGGTTCGACGCCGTGCTGGTGCGGCAGACGGTGCGGACCTCCGGCATCGGCGGCATCGCGCTGACCAAGCTCGACATCCTCGACGGCTTCGACGAGATCAAAGTCTGTGTCGGCTACCGGCTCGACGGCCGCGACATCGATTACCTTCCCGCCGGCGAGCAGGCGCAGGCGCGGGTCGAGCCCATCTACGAGACGATCGCCGGCTGGAACGAGCCCACGGCGCGCGCGCGTTCCTGGGCGCAATTGCCGGCACAGGCCATCAAATATGTGCGCCGCATCGAAGAGCTGATCGGCTGCCCGGTGGCTTTGCTCTCGACCAGCCCCGAGCGGGAGGACACCATCCTCATGAAGAACCCATTTGAGACCTGATTGCTGAAAAAAGACATCAACGGGGGCCACCACCGAGGGGATCATCCCGAGAATCGGGATTCTCAGGCATAATGACGCCCAATGGCTGACTATTACCCTCTGATCGCGCGCGCCGTCGAAGGCCTCGACAACAACACCGGCGAGAACCGCCGCGCGCTGTACGAGCGTGCGCGCACCGCGCTGGTCAATCAGCTCCGCACCGTCGATCCGCCGCTCGACGAAGCCGAGATTACCAGCGAGCGCCTGGCGCTCGAAGAGTCGATTCGCCAGATCGAGGCGGACGCGGTCAAGCGCGAGCATGCGCAAGCGGCGCCGTCGCCTGAGCAGAATCCGCCTGAGGATACGCCGCCCTCAATGCGCGACCAGGCTCTGCGTGATTTCCGCGGCGTCATGGCCGAGGTCGAAGGCCTGGGCGATGCCGCCGCCGAGGCCAATCGCTCCGCGCGCAGCACCTACGAGCAGGTGCCGGGCGATCGTCCGCCGCCGCCGCGCGCGCCCAACCAGAATCACGAACGGCCGCCGCACCCTTTCGAGCCGCAGGCGTACGAACCGAAGGCGGCGCCGCCGCCACCGCCCTTTCGCGACAAGCCGGCTCCGCGCGCGGCGCAGAAGCCGCCGCAAAAGACGCAAAAGCCTGTTGACCAGCCGCCCCCTGCGTCCTGGCCGCCGCCGCCCTCCGAGCAATTCGAGGACGAAGACGAGGCCTATGCGCGCCCGCCGCGCAATTACGGCCGCTTCATCACCATCGCCGTCGTGGTGCTGGCGCTCATCGGCATCGCCGGCGCGGGGTACTGGCAGCGCGGCGCGATCATGAACATGGTCGCCGGCCTGCGCAGCAGCGCGCCGGCGCCGAAGCCGCCGCAGCAGGCGCAGCAGCCGTCCGGCACGCCGAAGATCGCGGATCGCATCGGGCCCTCGAGCGATGGCGGCACGCCGGCGACCGCCAATGCGCCAGCCGCGCAGGTGGCGCAGAAGGTAGTGCTCTATGACGAGGATCCGAACGATCCGCAGGGCAAGCGTTACGTCGGCTCGGCCATCTGGCGCACCGAAACCGTGTCGCCGGGTCCGGGCCTCGCGCCCGAACTCGCCATACGCGCCGACGTGGAAATCCCTGAGCGCCGCATGCGCATGACCTGGTCGCTCCGCCGCAACACCGACAAGGCGCTGCCGGCGAGCCACACGATCGAGATCATGTTCACGCTGCCGGCCGACTTCGACCAGGGCGGCATCGGCAACGTGCCCGGCGTGCTGATGAAGCAGAACGAGCAGGCGCGCGGCGTGCCGCTCGCAGGACTCGCGGTGAAGGTGACCAATGGCTATTTCCTTATCGGTCTCTCCGCCGTCGACACCGACCTTCAGCGCAACCTTCAACTGCTGAAGGAGCGCGACTGGTTCGACATCCCCATCGTCTATACGAGCGGCAAGCGCGCCATCCTCGCGGTGGAGAAGGGCACGCCCGGCGCCCGCGCCTTCGAGGAAGCCTTCCGCGCCTGGGGGCAGTAGCTGGACGACTGTTGTCCGCTGGCACTGGGTTCGTGGCGTCATGGCCGGGCTTGTTGTCCCGGCCATCCACGACCTAGTTTTCACTCGCGTTAGACAGAAAGAAAGACATGGATGCCCGGCATAAAGCCGGGCATGACGGCGGAGAGGCCTTCGCGAGTGAACTGGCAACCGGCCTAGTGCTCACCCCTACGTCGCCGGCCTGGCCCCCGCCACGCCCATCTTCACGCCGGCAACGAGCACCAGCGCCGAGGCCGCGGCGACCGTGCCGATGAGATAAGCCGACGGATAGCCCAGCATCGCGACGACCGCGCCCGTGCCCGGTCCGGCAATGGCGAGCCCGATGTCGAAGAACGCGACATAGGCTCCCATCACCGCACCGCGGCTCGAGGCCGGCGCGCGCTTGACCACTTCGATGCCGAGCGAGGGAAAGACCAGCGAGAAGCCGAAGCCGGTCAAGGCACAGCCGGCCAGCGCTACCAGCGGGACCGGCGCACGCCAGATCATCGCTTGGCCGACGATCTCCACCGCGAGCGAGACCATCGCCACCGGCAATCCGCCGAGCCGGTCCGGCAGGTGGCCGAACAGCAGGCGGGAGGCGATGTAGCCGACGCCGAAGCCGGTTAGCGCCAGTGAAGACCCGCTCCAGCCGTGCCCCGCGTAATCGAGCGCGATGAAGCTGCCGATGGCCCCGAAGCCGATCACGGCCAGTGCGAGGCCGAGGCCCAATTCCCAGATCAGCCCGACCACCTTGAAGAAGGCGATGCGCGGCCCGGCGGCGCGCGGCGCCGACGGCATCGAAAGCCCGATGAAGAGCCCGAGCCACGGCACCGCCGCGCAGGCGAGAGCGAAGCCGCGGAAGCCGAACGCGTGTTCGAGCACGGCGCCCAGCGGCGCGCCCGCCGCGATCGCGCCGTAGAGCGCGACGCCGATCCACACCATCACCTTGCCGGAATGCTTGTGGCCTGCGAGCCCGATCGCCGCGACAAGCCCTCCGGTCATGACCAGGCTTTCGCCGAAACCGAGCGCGAGGCGGCCGATGACCAGCGCGGCAACGCTGCCGAGCGGCGGCAGTACCGGCATGGAGGAGACGAGATAGAACACGCCGGACAGGCCGCAGGCGGCGAGCCCGAGATTGATCGCTGTCTTGGCGCCACGCGTGTCGGACAGAATGCCCGACCATGGCCGCGTCAACACTGAGGCGAGCGGCTGTAAGCCGATCATCGCGCCGACAGCGATGGTGCCGAGGCCGAGCGTGCCGTGAACGTAAGGCGGCACCACCGAAAGCGGCATTCCAATCGAGAAATAAGCGCAGAAGACGACAATGGTGGAGGGGAGAATATGCGCAAGGATGCGCTCGGTGCCCGCCGCCGCGGCGGCAGGCACGTCGAGACCAGACATGAATTATGTACTTTCGATTATTGGAGACGCTTCAGTTCACCGGCGGCCCGGGCCAGTATTTCGACCACTTTTGCCTCGGAATCGGCGTCGGCTTCAATGCGACTGACGGCGACATCGCGCAAATTCACGAGCGCCGCGCGCACGAGTTGCGGCATGCGGGAGCGGTCGTCATCGCGCTCGTCGCCCATGCGATCGCGGATGCGTTTCGCCTTCTCGCCGATAAAGGCGATGCGTTTCATCACAGCGTCGACGAGGTCGCGGTTCTCTTGCAGATGTGCGCGGCCTTCCTCGGTGATGGTGTAGAGCTTCTTGGCGCCCTCTTGCTGCGCGGTGAGGAAGCCCGTCTCCTCGAGATAAGTGAGCGTCGGATAGACGATGCCGGGGCTCGGTGAGTACCAGTCCGAGGTTTTCTCCTCGAGCGCCTTGATGATGTCGTAGCCGTGCCGCGGCTGCTCGTCGATCAGCGCCAGCGCGATCAGGCGCAGGTCGCCTTGGGCGAGCATGCGGCCCGCGTGCATGGTGTCGTCGTCGCCCATGCCGTGGCGGCCGCCGAAGCCGTGCCGGCCGCCGAAGCCGCGATGGCGTCCGCGTCCGTGCCGTCCGCCGGCACAGTCATGGCCGAAGCGGCCTTCAGAGTGTCGTGAATGCATTGAAAACTCCTGCTTGTTCAGTGGGATATGCCTCTCTTGACTTGAAAGATATATCTTTCGATGCATCCTAAATAGCCCAAACTGAGATGTAGCTCAAGATATATCTTTCACGCTATCGCCGCCCCATGCTTCGATGGCGCTCCTGTGGATGAGGGCGGAAGACCGGGGAAATAAAGGACCCGCGCGGTACGCGCGCTTATGCCCCCCTGAAAGGGGAGGGTGGCTCCGCGCGAAGCGCGGAGTCGGGTGGGGTTTACATCTGAGCTTGCTGCAAACGCCCCATTCGGCCGCTACGCGGCGACCCGCCCCGCAAGCGGGGGAGCGATAAGAAAGCGAGGCGTGGCGACCTAAAAACCGAAACGAAAAAGAGCCGCTACTTCTTGCTGTTGCTTCCGGCGGCGTCGGCGGCGGTGAAGAAACGCACCATCACGTCGGACGCTTCGGGCGGCGGCGAGGCCAGCCGGCTCTGGAATTTCAGGCTTTCGCCCGGGCCGAGGATGCTGCGCTCGGGCTTCAGCATCCAGGTGTAGATCTCCTGCCCGGAGGCATTGCGCGCGGCAAAGCGCAGGCGCGGCACTTCGACCGCCTTGTCGGAGGCCGAGACGATGCTGCCGTCGACCATCAAGATGGTGACGCCGTCCTGCATCTCCTTCGTGATGCGCACATTGTCGAATTTCAAATGCCGCAGATTGACCGGCATTCCGATCAGCGCGAACAGCGACGCCGTCTGCGGCAGATAGCGCACCACCTCGTTGCGCGCGCCGACCAGCGCCACATTGAAGGCGAACAGCACTAAAACCACCGCCGTCCAGCGCGACGACCGGCGCGAGGTCTTGCGCTTGGTCTGCAGCCGCTTGCGGCGCGCGGCGAAGGACTCGACGTCGTCGGAATCGGCGGTGGCGTACGGTGCGTCCGGCTCCGGCATGTGCTCGATCGGCGGCACCAGCGACGGCGCATCGGTGATCGGCACCGCCTCGTCGGCCTGCACCGCGAATTCCGGCATCGGCGGCAGGTGCTCGGGGGCGGGCTGTTCGGGCTGCATGTCGCCGCCCGGGACGGGCTGGAAGCCGAAATCACCCGGTGGCGGCGCACTCTCGTCCAGCGGCATCGCGCCGGCCCCTGAATCCGCTTCAGCCTCGGCAATAACGCTCTCGACGAAGGCGTTCACGTCGTTTTCCGCCGCCGCGGCGCCGGCAAACCAGGTGGTCCGGCAGCGCGCGCAGCGCACCATGCGTCCGCCAGACCCGACCGAGGCCGGATCGATCATGTAGGACGTCGCGCAGTTCGGACAGACAATCAACATGACTTTGAACGCGGTTTTTCTGGTTGCAGACTACCAGCCGTCCGTTAATGGACCGGAAACCATGGACCACCGGCTCGTGCCCCGCCAAGCCTTGCACAGGCCGCGTCCTCGGCACTGGCGGTGCAGGAATAATGCTGTAAAAGCGCAGTTCTGGGCGGCTTAGGGTTTTCGTGGCGGGTCCGGGGGGCGGGCTCCGGCGCGGTTGGCCCCGGGGGCCGCCAGGGCCCAGACACGATTGATCGGAGTGGGGTGTGGTCCGATTCGAGAATGTGGGCTTGCGCTACGGCTTGGGACCGGAGGTCCTGCGTGACCTCACGTTCCGCATCGAGCCGCATTCCTTCCAATTCCTCACCGGCCCCTCCGGCGCCGGCAAGACCTCGCTGTTGAAGCTGCTGTTCCTCAACCTCAAGCCCTCGCGCGGTCTCATCACCCAGTTCGGCCACGACGTGGCCACGCTCTCGCGCGACGCGGTGGCGACGCTGCGCCGGCGCATCGGCATCGTCTTCCAGGACTTCCGCCTGCTCGACCACATGACGACCTACGAGAACGTCGCGCTGCCCTTGAAGGTCATGGGGCGCACCGAGGACAGTTACCGGGACGAGGTGATCGAACTCCTCAATTGGGTCTGGCTCGGCGAGCGCATCACCGCGCTGCCGCCGGTGCTCTCGGGCGGCGAGAAGCAGCGCGCGGCGATCGCCCGTGCGGTGATCGCGCGGCCGCAACTGCTGCTCGCCGACGAACCGACCGGCAACGTCGATCCGTCCCTCGCGCAACGGCTGCTTCGGCTGTTCGTCGAGCTCAACAAGTCGGGCACTTCGGTGGTGATCGCCACGCACGATATCGCCTTGATGGACCAATACGATGCGCGCCGGCTCGTGCTGCACGACGGGCGCTTGCACATTTACGATTGAGACGGCCGAGATTCTCCATGACCGACAAGAGCAACCGCGATCTGGAGATCCCGGCAGGCCTCGGGCCTCGCTTCGAGGCGTCGCTGGTGCCGCGCAATTCGATTTCCGGCCGCGCGTTGGTGGCGGTGGTCGCCATCATGACGTTTCTTGCCTCGCTTACGACCGGCGGGGTGATCCTGGTGAGCGCGGCGGCGAGCGAGTGGCAGTCGGACGTCTCGCGCGAGATGACGATTCAGATTCTCCCCGCGCCGAACCGCGATCTGGATGCCTTGGTGGACAAAGCCGCGTCGGTGGCGCGCGCCTTTCCCGGCATCGCCGAGGTGCAGCCTTATTCGAAGGAGCAATCGGCCAAGCTGCTCGAGCCCTGGCTCGGCACCGGGCTCTCGCTCGATGAGCTTCCGGTGCCGCGCATGATCGTCGTGCGCGCCGCGCGCGGAGCAGCGCCCGACATTCCGCAATTGCGCAGTATGCTGGCCGAACAGGTGCCCGGCGCCATGCTCGACGATCACCGCGGCTGGATCGACCGCATGCGCGCCATGGCCAGCACCGCCGTCGCCGCCGGCATTGCGATTCTTGTGCTGATGATCGTTGCCACGGTTCTCTCCGTCACCTTCGCGACCCGCGGCGCCATGGCCACCAACAAGACGGTGATCGAGGTCCTGCATTTCGTCGGCGCCAAGAACGGTTTCATCGCCAGCAATTTCCAGCGGCATTTCCTGCTGCTCGGCTTGCAGGGCGGGGCGGTTGGCGGCGGCGCGGCGATCGTTTTGTTCGCGCTCGCCTCGCTGATCAGCCGCTGGTTCGCCGGCACCGCCGGCGAGGACCAGACCTCGGCTCTGTTCGGCTCTTTTTCCATCGGGCTCGTCGGCTATCTGGCCGTGCTGGTTCAGATCGTGTTCATCGCCGCGGTGACAGCCTTCACCTCGCGGCAAACGGTCAACCGCACGCTGGAAACCATCGACTAGCATGCTCGCAGGTCTCGCCCGCTGGATCGGCTTCCTGACCATGACGGTTGTCTTGGTCGGCGTGATGTTCCTCACGGCCGGCTTTTTGTGGTTCACCTGGAACATCCCCTCTGACGAAGCCTCGATGGACCGCAAGGCCGACGGCATCGTCGTGCTGACGGGAGCCGCCGCGCGCATTCCCGACGCGATCGAATTGCTGGCGGCCGACCGCGGCAAACGGCTGCTGATTACCGGCGTGCATCGCGCCACCAGCGCCAAGGAGATCGCGCGGCTGACGCCGCTCTATTCAAAATATTTCAACTGCTGTATCGATCTCGACCGCTCCGCGCTCAACACCTTCGGCAACGCGCTCGAGGCACGGCGCTGGGCGCATGAGCACAATTTCATGTCGTTGATCGTCGTCACCTCGAACTGGCACATGCAGCGCGCGATGGCGGAGTTCGCGCATCAATTGCCCGAGGTCTCGCTCATCGCCTATCCGGTGATCCCGGAGAAGGCGAAAACCGAGCCGTGGTGGCAGAACGCCGAGACCGTGCGCTTGCTGTTCGTGGAATATCTGAAGTACCTGTTCGCGCACATCCGCATGCGGCTCGATCCTGACGGGCTCGGGTGAGCCCATGCTGATGCTTGTCCGCTCGATCGTCTTCAACGTGCTGTTCTATCTGAACACGCTGATCTTTCTGATGATCGCGCTGCCGACTTTCGTCATGCCCTATCGCGCGATCATCCGCGTGGCGCAGGCCTGGGGCCGTGTGAATCTCGTGCTGCTGCGTGTCGTCGCCGGCATCGATTACGAGATCAGGGGGCGCGAGAAGATTCCCGATGGCGCGATCATCGTTGCGCCCAAGCACCAGTCGGCCTGGGAGACTTTCGCGCTGCTGCCGCTGTTCGACAATCCGACCTTCATCCTGAAGCGCGAATTGCAGTGGATCCCGATCTTCGGCTGGCTCACGATCAAGGGCCGCATGGTGCCGGTGGATCGCAGCAAAGGCTCGCAGGCGCTCATTGCCATGGCCGAGCGCGCGCGCATCGAGCTTGCCGATCGCCGTCAGCTGATCATCTTTCCCGAAGGCACGCGGCGTGCGGCCGGTGCCGAGCCGCGCTACAAATACGGCGTCGCCCATCTTTACGCAGCGGAAGGCGTGCCTTGCGTGCCCGTGGCGCTGAACTCCGGCCTGTTCTGGCCGCGCCGCTCGCTCCGCCGCTTTCCGGGAAAGATCGTGGTGGAGATTCTCGATCCCATCGCGCCGGGGCTCGACAAGGAAGCGTTCATGCATCGCCTCCAGGACACGATCGAGACCGCGACCGCGCGGCTGCTCGATGAAGCCAAGGCGAAGCCCGGAGGCTAGTTAAGCCGCGCCGTGCTCGCGGCCGCCCTTGAGCTGCTCGGCCAGCAAATGAAGATCATGGTCGCGGAAGCCGAGTTCCTCGAGGGCGCCCACCGTTTCGATCACGTAATCGCGGTTGTTGCCGGAGCGGCCATGGCCCTGGCGCACGTGATGCAACTGCTGTTCCAGCGTGAGCCTCCCGGCGAACTGCTCGTGCCCGCGGTCGACCATGTAGCAA
>DATARB010000033.1:0-8806 GCA_036264375.1 Pseudolabrys sp. | reverse complement strand
AAGCGCCGCCTCCTGAACAGGCCTGTCAGTCTATGGATCTTCGTAACGTCGCCATCATCGCGCACGTCGACCACGGCAAAACCACCCTGGTCGACCGTCTGTTGCAGCAATCCGGCGTCTACCGCGCGAACGAGCGCCAGGTCGAGCGCGCCATGGACTCCAACGATCTCGAGCGCGAGCGCGGTATCACCATTCTCGCCAAGGCTGCCTCGGTCGAATGGAAGGGCACCCGCATCAACATCGTCGACACGCCCGGCCACGCCGACTTCGGCGGCGAGGTGGAGCGCATCCTCAACATGGTGGACGGCGCCCTGGTGCTGGTCGACGCCGCCGAGGGTCCCTTGCCGCAGACCAAGTTCGTGGTTTCCAAGGCGCTCAAGATGGGCCTCAAGCCGATCGTCGTGATCAATAAAGTGGACCGCTCGGACGCGCGGCCGGTCGAAGTCATCAACGAGGTGTTCGACCTGTTCGCCGCGCTCGACGCCACCGACGAGCAGCTCGACTTTCCGATCCTCTACGGCTCGGCCAAGCAGGGCTGGATGGCGGAAAAGCTCGACGGCCCGCAGGACCAGGGCATGACGCCGCTGTTCGACCTGGTGCTCAAGCACGTGAGGCCGCCGGTCGTCGAAGAGGGCCCGTTCCGCCTGCTCGGCACCATCATCGAGGCCAACAATTATCTCGGCCGCATCATCACCGGGCGTATCACCTCCGGCAGCATCAAGCCGAACCAGGCCGTGAAGGTCCTCGACCGCGACGGCAAGCTGGTCGAGTCCGGCCGTGTGACCAAGGTGCTCGCCTTCCGCGGCCTCGAGCGCGTGCCGCTGGAGGAGGCTGAAGCCGGCGACATCGTCGCGCTCGCCGGACTGCCGAACGCCACCGTGGCGATGACAATCTGCGACCCCGCGGCCGAAACGTCGATCCCGGCGCAGCCGATCGATCCGCCGACGCTTGCGATGACCTTCCGCGTCAACGATTCCCCGCTCGCCGGCACCGAGGGCTCCAAGGTCACCGGCCGCATGATCCGCGACCGCCTGCTGCGCGAGGCCGAAGGCAACGTGGCGCTGCGCGTGCGTGAATCGGACGACAAGGACGCCATGGAAGTGGCCGGCCGCGGCGAATTGCAGCTCGGCATCCTGATCGAGACCATGCGCCGCGAAGGCTTCGAACTGTCGGTGTCGCGGCCGAAGGTGCTGTTGCGCAAGAACGAGGCGGGCGAGGTGGAAGAGCCGATCGAAGAGGTCATGATCGACGTCGATGAGGAGCACTCCGGCGTCGTCGTGCAGAAGATGGCCGAGCGCAAGGCCGAGATGACCGAGCTGCGGCCCTCCGGCGGCGGTCGCGTGCGGCTTGTGTTCCACGCGCCGACGCGCGGGCTCATCGGCTATCAGGGCGAGTTGCTCACCGACACGCGCGGCACCGCCATCATGAACCGGCTGTTCCACGGCTATGCCCCGCACAAGGGCGCAATCCAGGGCCGCCGCAATGGCGTGCTGATCTCCAACGACAAGGGCGAGGCCGTCGCCTACGCGCTGTGGAATCTCGAGGATCGCGGCCCGATGATGATCGAGCCGGGCTGGAAGGTTTACAACGGCATGATCGTCGGCGAGCACACGCGCGACAACGACCTGATCGTCAACGTGCTCAAGGGCAAGCAGCTCACCAACATCCGCACCACGTCGAAGGATGAGGCGGTGCGACTGACCCCGCCGATCAAGATGACGCTGGAGAAGGCGCTCGCCTATATCCAGGACGACGAGCTGGTCGAGGTGACGCCGAACTCGATCCGCCTGCGCAAGAAGCTGCTGGACGAGAACGAGCGCAAGCGGGCCGACCGTTCGAAGGAAGCGGACGCCGCCTAAAACACCGGCTTTTGCGACTTTCGGCTTGTCGCCGATTTGCGTTTCCATTGATTCGAATTTGCATGGTTCGAATCACTTTCCCGTGGCTCCAGCGTCGCGGGAAAGCCGCAAAGGCCCGCAAATCAGCGCTGGTAAGCGGATGCATTGCGAAGAAGTGGGCGCTTTACGGCCACTTCGCGTGCGACTTTGGCCCGCTGTGACCAGTAATCCACACCGTTAACCCATGATTAACGATAGGGCTTGAAGGGCGCGGGGTTCGTTGCTTCTATTCGCGCCATGAGCACAACCCTTATAGAGATTCGTCGCGCCAAGACCGCCGATGCCGGCGACGTGGCCGACACGCACGACGAAGCGTGGCGCACGGCCTATCAGGGTATCATCCCGGGGAATGAGCTCGACAAGCTGATCAACCGCCGTGGCCCCGAGTGGTGGGAATCGGCGATCCGTAAGGGCAGCCGCATCACCATTCTGCAGTTCGGCGACCGCATTGCCGGGTATGCCAATTACGGCCGCAATCGCGCGCGCAGCCTGTTCTACGATGGCGAAGTCTACGAGCTGTATCTGCGGCCGGAATTCCAGGGCCTCGGTTTCGGCCGCCGCCTGTTCACTGCCGCGCGCAAGGATCTGATCCAGAGCGGACTGAAGAGCTTGGTGGTCTGGGCTCTCTCCGACAACGAGCCGGCGACGGAATTCTATCGCGCGCTCGGTGGCCGCGCCGTGGCCCGCTCGTCAGAGCGCTTCGGCTCCAAGACGCTCGATAAGGTCGCCTACGCCTGGCAGGGCTAAAGGCGCTATCGTCGCCCGATCGCTGACCTAACTCCGTCATCCTGAGGTGCGAGCGCGCGTAAGCGCGTGAGCCTCGAAGGGTGACGGTCAAATGTTGGGCGCCGGCAGCCCGTTCTGAGCCGCCGCCGCACGCAACGTGTTCAGCAGCAGGCACGCAATCGTCATTGGTCCGACGCCGCCGGGCACCGGCGTGACCGCGCCCGCGACCTCTAGCGCTTCCGCATAAGCGACATCGCCGACAATGCGCGATTTTCCGCCCTCGCCCGGCACACGGTTGATGCCGACATCGATCACCGTAGCGCCCGGCTTGATCCAGGTGCCGCGCACCATTTCAGCCCGGCCTGTCGCGGCAACAAGCAAATCCGCGCGGCGGCATAGCCCCGGCAGATCGCGCGTCTTGGAGTGGGCGATGGTCACGGTGGCGTTCTCGGCCAGCAGCAGTTGCGCGACCGGCTTGCCGACAATGTTGGAGCGGCCGACGACCACGGCCTCGAGACCGGCCAGCGACGGATGCACAGACTTGGCCAGGATCACGCAGCCGAGCGGCGTGCAGGGCACCAGCCCCGGCAAGCCGCTGGCAAGGCGGCCGACATTGATCGGATGAAAGCCGTCCACGTCCTTGTCCGGATCGATGGCGGCGATGACCTTCTGCGCGTCGATCTGTTTCGGCAGCGGCAACTGCACCAGGATGCCGTGCACGTCCGGATCCTTGTTGAGCGCGGCGACCAGCGCCAGAAGTTCGGCCTCGCTCGCCGTCGCCGGCAGCTTGCGGTCGATGGCGCGCATGCCGGCTTCCGCCACCGCCTTCGACTTGGTGCGGACATAGACTTCGCTCGCCGGATCGGCGCCGACCAGCACCACCGCGATGCCGGGCGTCAGGCCGTGCGCCGCGTTCAGGCGCGACACGTCGCCGGCGATCTTACCGCGCAACTGCGCGCCGATGGTTTTGCCGTCGATGATCTGCGCGGTCATGTCGTTTCCACCTGTCATCGCCCGCGAAAGCTGGCGATCCAGGTGCCCCCAGCGTCCGCGATCAATAGGAGAAATTCATGGCTACTGGATGCCCCGCTTTCGCGGGGCATGACAACTGAAATTTTGGCGGCTTTATTTGCACATCTTCTCCAGCGCCGCGCTCAACGTTGGGCCGTCGCCCGAAATCGCAAGGCGCTTGAGGCGGGACGTCGCGCCCGCGCTCACGACCACGTCACGTGGTGGGACACGAAGCGTCCTGGCGATCAACCGGCACAGCGCGTCGTTGGCTTCACCTTCGGTGGGCGCGGCGCGCACGCGCGCCTTGAGCACGCCGCGGCCGTCCGACAATTGCTCGATGCCGTCTATGGCATCGCGGCCGCCTTTGGGTGTCAGCCGCACGGTGAGCGCAAGACCGCCGGCAACAGCCTCCCACGGCCTCGCAGGCACTTAGGTGAACAGTTGGAAGTAAACCCAGTAGACGAGCCGCTGGAGGAACAGGAGCCCGATGATCAGGATCACCGGCGAGATATCGATTCCGCCAAGGTTCGGCAGCACCGCGCGGATCGGCCGCAGCGCCGGCTCGGTGACGCGGTAGAGGAACTCGCCGATGCCGGCCACGATCGGATTGCGGGTGTTCACGACGTTGAAGGCGATCAGCCAGGAGAGCACGGCCGAGGCGATCAAAATCCAGATGTAAAGGGTAATGATTGTGTCAATGAGCCAAAGAAAAGGATTCATCAGCGCGCTCCGTCGGGTGGCCGGGTGACGAATAGCCGCTTGCATGCCGAAGGGAAAGGGGTTGCGGCACTTTCGGCCAGGACGGCCGCTCGCCGAAACCGTCCGCTGTCCTTGACAGGCCTAACCCCTGGCCCTAAATGGCGCCCACTCGCCGCAAGTCGATTGCAACGGGCGTTTTTACCGTTTGCACCCTAAGGCGGGGCCGTAGCTCAGTTGGGAGAGCGCCTCGTTCGCAATGAGGAGGTCAGGGGTTCAAATCCCCTCGGCTCCACCAGCCTTCGGACGCTTCGGCTTGGCAAGCCAGCACAACCCTATCGGGACGAAGCGTGCGATGGCTGCCGCGCCGTAGCCCGCAGGGCGTAGGCGGGCGTTCACCTCGGTGGCGCGTTCAGCGCGGTCCCTTGTCCCCGACTCGCCGTGGCTTGGCCGGATCGAGCGGGAACACGATCTCGCAGCGCAAGCCCTCGGGCGCGAATGTCAGGCGCGCCTCGCCGCCGAGCTCGGCGGCAATGCTGCCTTCAATGAGCCGTGAGCCGAAGCCGCGCTGTGGCGGCTCGATCGCCGGCGGGCCGCCCTGCTCGGCCCAGTCGATGCGCAAGTTCTGCCGGCCGTCGGGTCCGGCGAGCGGAGCCCAACGCACCTCGATATACCCGCCCGGGACCGACAGCGCCCCGTATTTCGCCGCATTGGTGGTGAGCTCGTGCACCGCCATCGCCAGCGTGACCACGGCCCGCGGCCGCAGCACGACATCCTCCCCGCGCAGCACGACCCGTTCCGGCCCGGCGCTGACGTACGGGGCGAAGCTCTGCGACAGCAGCTCGCGCAAGTCGGCGCTCTCCCAATGATGCACCGTGAGCTGATCGTGCGCCTTGGACAGCGCGATGAGCCGGCCCTCGAAGCGCTCGCGGAAAGCCTCCGGCGTCGGCACGGCGCGCGCGGTCTGCGCGGCGAGCGACTGCACGGTGGCGAGCGTGTTCTTCACGCGGTGGTTCAATTCATCGACCAAAAGCTTCTGCCGCTGCTCGGCGGCCTTGCGTTCGGTGATGTCCTGCACCACGCGCACGACGTAGAGCAGACGTCCGTCATTGGCACGCACCGGCGATGAGCGTACCGAGAGCCAAACGACACGTCCGCCTTTGCGGACGAGCCGCTTCTCCACCGAATAGAATTCGAGATCGCCGGAAATCTGCTTGCGGAAGCCCTCGCGATCCGGATCGGCATCATCCGGATGCGTGAAGCGGAACAGCTTGCCCGCCGTCAGCTCCTCGCGGCTGTAGCCGGTGATGGCGCAGGTCGCCTCGTTGACGCGGAGCAATTGGCCGTCCGGCGCCACTTCGGTAATTCCGATTGCGGCGTGTTCGTAAGTCGCGGCCAGGCGCTGCTCCTGCTCGAGCGAATGCAGGCGCGACTGCGCCAGCGCCGCATCCATGCGCTTGCGTTCGGTAATGTCGATGAAGCAACCCACCGCACCGACCACCTCGCCCGCGGCATTGCGCAACGGATCGATGCTGGCCGACACGGTCATCCGGCTGCCGTCCGGCCGCTCGATGATGCGTTCGACGTCGCGCATCGGTGTGCCGGTGGTGAGCACCTCGGCGATCAAGGATCGCGATATCGGCGTGCCGTCGGGTGCGAAGAAGCGCGCACCCTTGGTGAACTGGATGTGCGTCTGCCCGGGTTCCGGCGCGCGGCCCCAAACTTCGACGGCGCGGCGGTTGTATTGAAGGATGGTGCCTTTGGCGTCGCAGATGACGGTCGCGATCGGCAGCAGATTGAGGACGCCGTCGGAGTCGCTCAGCATCGCGTTCAACGCTGACTGAGCGGCCCGGCCGCTGTCGTTCGCATCGAGCATGCGCACGCCTCCGTGCGTAATCGGCAGCCCTCCCTTACCCTGACGCTAATCGATCACGGCGAGGACGGGGTTTGTCAATGGTGCGTCGGCCGAGGGACCCGGGACGGTAGGCGCGGCCGTCAGGGAACCACTTGGGCCGGATGGTTGGCCAGCTTGCGGCCGATCCAGTGATCGATGAAGGCAGCGAGCCAGGCGCGGGAGGCGTAATCGTAGACAAAGCGGTCGGAGACGTGCTCGTGGCGCTGCTTGGTGCCGGGAAGTTCCATGCGATGAGCACCGCGCACCAGCCATCGGTACATCATGGCGTGGGTGACTTCCGGATGAAATTGCAGCGCATAGCCGGTGCCATAGCGGAAGGCCTGAACGGAGAAAGCGTCGCCCTCCGCCAAAAGTTCACCGCCGGTTGGGAGTGCGAAGCCTTCGCGGTGCCATTGGTAGACGCGATCCGGCCATTCAGCGCAAAGCGCCAGACCGGCCTTGGTCGGACGGATCGGGTAGTAGCCCACCTCTGCATGGCCGTCCGGGTGCGGATCGACGCGGGCGCCGAGATGGCGCGCCATCATTTGCGCGCCCAGGCAGATCCCGAGATAGGGCTTCTTGTCGCGCAGCGGCACGCCGATCCAGTCGATCTCGCTGCGGACGAAATCGTCGTTGTCGTTGGCGCTCTGCGGCCCGCCGAAGATCACCGCTCCGGCATGCTCGTCCATCGTCTCCGGGAGCGGGTCGCCGAAGCGGGGGCGGCGCACATCGAGCGGATAGCCGAGCTTCGTCAGCACCTGCCCGACACGGCCGGGCGAAGAATGCTCCTGGTGCAGGATGAGAAGAACAGGCTTCAGCATGGCGATTCAGGCGCGTGATCGCGCGGAATCGATTAGTAAGACGTTAGCCCCGCTTTGCAACATCGGCAGCCAGGACGCGGCTATGTTCCCTGTGCGGACCGGCGGCGGCTTTGCCGGCCATCGACGGCGCGCAGCACGAGGCGGCGCGGGACCAACCGGATCGCCAAGGTGACGAGATTATTGGCGAGCCCGGGGATGACCGTGCGCTGGCCGCGCATCAACCCGCGATATCCGGCCTCGGCGACCTGCTCCGCGCTCTGCGTCAGGATGCTCGGGCCGATACCCTTCTTGAGGCCCGCGCGCGCGGCGAATTCAGTCGGCACCGGTCCCGGGCAGAGCACGGTGACACGCACGCCGCGGCTCTTGAGTTCGCTGTGCAGCGCCTCGCTGAACGAGAGCACATAGGCCTTGGTGGCGTAATAGACCGCCATGCCCGGCCCCGGCAGGAAGCCCGCCACGGAGCCGACGTTGAGCAGGCCGCCGCGATGGCGTGCGAGGCTCGGCACGAAAGCGAGCGACAGCTCGGTGAGCGCGCGCATGTTGAGGTCGATCATCTGGAGCTGCTCTTCGCGGTCGCGCGCCGAAGCAAGCCCCACCAGGCCAAAGCCGGCATTGTTGACCACGTATTGCGGCTCGGCGCCTTGCGCTGCGAGCGCGTCGCCGATCCGCTTGCCCGAGCCCGGCTGTGTCAGATCGTCGGCGATGACGAGCGGCCGAGGCGCGCCGGTGGCGGCGATCTCATCGGCCAAAGTCTCCAGCCGGTCTGCGCGCCGCGCCACCAGGGCCAGAGCATGGCCATGACGGGCGAACACACGCGCCAGCGCCACACCGATGCCCGCCGAAGCGCCGGTGATCACCGTCACAGGCCGAAGGTCGCTCATTGACCGGTCTCGCTCCCCGCGACGCTCGAACCCGCCACGCGCTCACGCAATGCGATCCGCTCGTGGCGCGAGATGCCGAGCAGATCGGCCGCGCGCCAGATGAGATTATCCTCGAATTCGGTGACCGTCCCGTCCGCAAAAACAATTTGCCACATCATCTCGACGACTCGGGCACGGCCCTGCTCGTCGAGCGAACGGTTCAGCCGGGCGGTGAAGTGATAGAGATCGATCGCCTGCTGCTCGGCGACGGTCGCCTCGGCGACCAGTTCGTCGGTCTCTTCGTCGTCCAGATTGAAGCGCTGCTTGATCACCGTGTGCAGCTTGGTCTGCTCGGCGTCCGAAATATTGCCGTCGATTGTGGCGGTGTGGACCAGCAGCGCGGCGGCGGCCAGCCGGTAGTCGTCATCGCCGAAATGGCTGGGGTGCTTGCCCGCGTCGCTAAACTCGGCAATCAGCCTGCGGAATGGTTCAAACATCGACACGCGTCTTTTCCTCAATGCCTGGTTGGCCGGCACATGCCCTTGCCGCGCACATATCTATAGACGACGCCGGCCGCCCGGTAGCCCGCCGGCCGGCGCTCAAGATTACGAAATCGCAATCAAACCCCTACGTCATCACGCTTTTGCGACATCAGGCCTTGGCCGCGGCGACATCCTCCAGGGCCCGATTACGCGGTTCCACGCCCCAGGCCCAGACCACGACGATCTGCACCAGGACCAGGCCGATCATCAGCCAGACGACGCCCGGCAGCTTGTAGGACGCCAATAGCGCGCCGACGATGAACGGCGAGACCACCGTGGCCCCGCGCCCGAAGGTGTTGCAGATGCCGTTGGCGCGCAGCCGGATCTCGGTTGGGAACAGTTCCGGCGTGTAGACCCC
>DATARB010000220.1:0-4220 GCA_036264375.1 Pseudolabrys sp. | reverse complement strand
GCGTATTCGCCGGTCTTGCGCGTGGCCTTGTAATGGCCCCAGCGCTCGCCGGATGGACGGCGCGGCACGACGATCGCCTCGATGATTTCGCCTTCATCGAGCGCCGTCATGTAAGGGCCGATGACGAAATCGGCGGCGGCGACAGTGCGCCGTCCTTTCGCGCCGGCAAGGGCGATCTCGCCTTCCAGCGCGACCACCGTCGTGAGCCAGTCGGCGGCGGGATCGGCCAAGGCGATGGCTCCGCCGATGGTGCCGCGCGTGCGCACCGCGCGATAGGCGATCTGGCCGCCGATGTAGGGCATCAGGCCGTTGCTACCGTCCGGCACGCGACGATCTTCGAAGGCGGCATGCGTGATTAGCGCGCCGTAGCGAATGGAGTTGCCCTGGTCATCGGCGTGCTTGAGCGCATCGATGCGGCCGAGATCGACCAGTCTGCCGACCGGCGCGAGCCGCAGATTGAGCATCGGCACCAGCGACTGGCCGCCGGCGAGCGCCCGTGCCATCGCGTCAGGATCGCTCAACTGCGCAATCGCGTCCTCGACCGACGTGGCGCGGTGATAGGTGAACGGTGCGGGCTTCATGACTGGCGAGGCCCCTCGGCGGCCACGATCTCGTGCAGGATGCGTTCGGCGGTCGCAGGCGTTTCGCCGATCTCCACCTTGAGCGGCCGCAGCGCATCGTTGATTGCGTTGATGACGACCGCCGGTGGCGCGATGGCGCCGCCCTCGCCCATGCCCTTGATGCCGAAGCGGGTATGCGGCGATGGCGTCTCCATGTGCAACACGCGGACATCGGGTACTTCGGTCGGACCCGGGATCGTGTAGTCGAGGAAAGTCGAGGCTAACGGCTGGCCGTTCTCGTCGTAGGGGATTTCCTCATAGAGCGCGGTACCAAGGCCCTGCGCCACGCCGCCGACGACCTGCGCTTCGACGATCATCGGATTCACCATGGTCCCGCAATCGTGGCAGACGACGTAGTCGAGGATTTCGACATGGCCGGTGCCGGGATCGACCGCGACGACGCAGGCATGCGTCGCATAGGAGAAGGCGCCGGTGCTGCGGCCGGGCTGATAGACCGCGTTGACTTCCAGCGCCGGATCCTCGCCGACCGGCAGACGCTCGGGATGCAGGAAGGCGGCCTGCGCGACGTCAACGAAGGAGACGCTTTGATCTCCGACATGCGCGCGGCCATTGGCGAGCGTTACCGCATCGGCTTGCGCTTGGAGCAAGTGCGCGCCGATACGCTTGATCTTCTCGGCAAGGGCCGCGCAGGCGACAGAGACCGCGCCGCCGGCCATGGTCATGCTGCGCGAAGCGAAGGTGCCCATGCCGTAAGGCGACACCGAGCTGTCGCCGTGGCGCACGATCACGTCCGCTACCGGAATTCCGAGCTCCTGGTTCGCGACCTGCGCCAGCGTGGTCTCGAGACCCTGACCGTGATTCTGGATGCCGACGAAAAGGATCAGCTTGCCGTCCGGCGTGAAGCGCGCGAGCGCCGGCTCATAACCGAACACCACCGGCAGACCGCGGGCGACCCACTCCGCGGTGCCGTGCGCCGACTGCTCGGTATAGCTCGCCATGCCGACGCCGATGAGACGGCCGTCCGGCTCGCCGCGCGCCTGCCGTGCGCGCACGCCGGCGAAATCGACGGCCTCGCGCGCGCGCTTGGCGCATTCGGGATAATCGCCGCTGTCGTAGAGTTTGTGCGTCGCCGACTGGTAGGGCATCGCCTCCGGCCGCACCATGTTCTCGATGCGCACATCGGCCGGCTCGCGGTTGACCGCGCGGGCCACCGCATCGACCAGCGTCTCGATGGCAAAGCACGCGCCGCTGCGGCCGACGCCGCGATACGGACCGAGCGGCGATTTGTTGGTCGCAACGGTGATCGCGCGCGCGTGATAGACCGGAATGTCGTAAGGGCCGGTCATGATGCCGGCGGACATGCCCGCCTCCATGGACGCGGTCCACGGCCAGACCGAATAGGCGCCGGCATCGACGACGACTTCCGCTTCGAGGCCGAGGATGCGGCCCTTGGCGTCGGCATAAGCGCACAGTTCGTACCGATGCTCGCGCGCATGCGGCGAGGCAACCAGATGCTCGCGCCGATCCTCGATCCAGCGCAGCGGCCGGTTGAGCTTCATCGACAGCGCGGCGATGGCGAGCTCTTCGGGATGGAAATTGTTCTTCGGTCCGAATCCGCCGCCCACATCGGGTGCGATCACACGCAGCTTGCTCTCCGAGATGCCAAGGCATTCGGCCATGATGGTGCGAATGACGTGCGGAAATTGCGTCGAGCTGTAGACGACAAGTTCGTCCAACCGGCGGTCGTAATGCGCGAGCACGCCGCGCCCTTCCATCGACACGCCGGCGTGGCGCCCCATGCGCAGGCTCTTGCGCACGGTGACGGCTGCAGCCTTGCGCACCGCGTCGAGATCGCCCGTCTGGATGCGCGTCTCGATGTAGACGTTATCGGCCCAGTGATCGTGGACGCGCGGGGCGCCGGGTTTGCGCGCGACGTCGATGTCCCACACCGCCGGCAGTTCCTCGAAATCGACGATGCAGGCGGAGGCAATATCTTCCGCTTCTGCGCGCGTCGGCGCGATGCAGATGGCCAGAAGATCGCCGACAAATCGTGCCTTGTCGGAGGTCAGTGCCGGATAATCGGACGCCTTGAACCCCTTCGCCGCACTGACGGCGACGATCGGCTTGGTGAAATTGATGTCGGCCGCGAAGAAGACCTGATCGCGATAGGCCTCCGGCACCTCGATCGACTTGATCGTCCCATGCGCGACAGGGCTGCGCAGGAAGGCGACTTCCGCCATGCCCGGCACCTGGATATCCGCGACGTATTCGCCTTCGCCGTTGAGGTAACGACGATCTTCTTTGCGTCTGACCGATGCGCCAACGCCTTGGCCTTCGGTATGACGCGATAATTCAGCACCCACGAGGCTGATCCGCTTTTTTGTAGTATCGGAATTTCGTATTTCGTATACGATCCTCCAACTTGAAAAGAGTCAATAGCTCTCTTACGCAAGTCCACGATTGGGGCGGACCAAGACGTGACGAAGGAAGACGACACCGGAGCTGCACGGTCGCGGGCTGGCGCAGTCGTTCGATATGCGCCGATGCACGACCAGATCCTGCCGCACCTGCGCAAGGACATTGTCGAGAACCGATGGAAATCGGGCGAACGGCTGTCCGAGCCCCAGCTTTGCAAGGAATTCGGCG
This sequence comes from Pseudolabrys sp., assembly GCA_036264375.1. Taxonomy (GTDB): domain Bacteria; phylum Pseudomonadota; class Alphaproteobacteria; order Rhizobiales; family Xanthobacteraceae; genus Pseudolabrys. The sequence continues at coordinate 993 of DATARB010000220.1, read as the reverse complement.
TGTCCCGTACGCCACTACGCCAAGCACTCAAGACCCTTGAGTCCGAAGGCCTCATCCGGCTCATTCCGCATGTCGGCGCGGTGGTCACCGATCCGGACACCGCGGAGGTCGGCGAGACGATGGATATCCTGATCGGCCTCGAGCAGCTCGCCGCCACGCGCGTCGCGCAATTGCAACAGCCCGACGTGTTGAAGGACATCACCCGCATCTATGAAGAAGGCCACAAAGCCGCGGCCGCGGGCGATGCCGAGCGCTACTACGCGCTGAACGACGAGTTCCACCGCGTGATCGTCCAGGGCACGGGCAACCGCTCGCTGGTCGATTTGCACGAGAAGATCATGTGGCACGTGTATCGCGAGCGCCATCGCGCCAACGCGGTCGAGCCATTCACCGTCGAAAGTCCGTACAGCCACGACGAGCTCGTGCGCGCCATTCTCGAAAACCGCCCCGAGGACGCCGGACTTGCAATGCGCAAGCATTTGGAAACAGTGAGCAAGCTCATGCTGGCGCGCCGCATGGAGCACTTGTCCCGCACAAGCGCATTGGCAAACGGGACATCATCTACCGCCGGAAACAGCGTGACACATCAGTAATGTCCAAGCACCTGCGCGTCGTTTTCATCGGCTGGGGCGCGATCAATTCGCGCGTCGCGGCGCTGCTGGCGCAGCGCAAGGCCGGCGTCGAAATTGTCGGCATCGCGGTGCGCAACGCGCACGGTGACCGCGCAGGTGTCCCTCGCGGCGCGCGGCTGCTCACCTCGCCCGCCGACCTTGCCGACGTCAGGTCGGATCTCATCGTCGAAGCCGCCGGCCGCGCCGCCGTCGAACAATGGGGGCCGATGGCGCTTGGCGCTGCACCCGAGTTGATCGTCGCCTCCACCAGCGCCTTTTGCGATGGCGAATTGATGGAACGCCTTATGACCATCGCCGAAGAGCGCGGCAGCCGCATCGTATTGCCGTCCGGCGCGATCGGCGGCATCGACGCGCTGGCGAG
>DATARB010000199.1:0-1827 GCA_036264375.1 Pseudolabrys sp. | reverse complement strand
CTCGCGGCACTGCAGCGCGTGATGCATCAGGTCGCCGACGACGATGGCCTGCTGGCCGCGCGAGCGGATATTGACGCAGCAATGGCATGGCGAATGGCCCGGCGTCGGGGTGAGCCAAAACGTGTCGTCGAGCTGATAGTCGTCATCGACCAGGAGCGCTTGTCCTGCCGCGACCACCGGCTCGCAATTGAACGGCCACACATTGCCGCCGCCGCCCGGCCGATTGCCGCCGCGCTTGGCCTCCTCCTCCCACGCCGCGTATTCGCGTTTGTGGAAGATGTATTTCGCCTTCGGGAATGTCGGTACCCAGCGGCCGTTGCGCAGCATCGTGTTCCAGCCGGTATGGTCGATGTGCAGGTGGGTGCAGAACACGTAGTCGATGTCCTCGAAGCGCAAGCCTGCTGAGTGAAAGCCGTCGAGCCAGGGCTGCTTCGGAAAATCCATCGGCGGCGGATAGCCCTTGTCCTCGCCGGTGCAGGTGTCGATCAGGATGGTGTGCTTGGGCGTGCGCACCACATAGGTCTGATAGGTGATGACCATCTTGCCGGACACCGGGTCGAATACTTCCTTGTCGAGAGCCGCGAGATGGCGCTTGCCGACCTCGGGATCGTAAGCCGGGAACATGTCCTCAGGCTTACGCCACGGCCCGTCGCGTTCGATGATGCTGGTGATGGTGACGTCGCCGATGGTGAGCTGTCTCATAGTGCCCCTGCGCTTGTGGCGTTCGGTTTTCGCTTCCGCCCTGATGCGCCAGCATAACGGACATTGGCGCGCGGCGACTAGCAGGTCCGCCGACGGCCCGGCTATCCGCCTAAAGCATGAGATTTGCGCGACAAAATCACGCTTGCCGGGTGAGGGCTATGGGCTAGACTGCCCGCCAAGTCGTCATCCAGGTTGAGATGACTGTAAATTTTCAAGGGAGGAATGGTAATGAGAATGCTCGATAAACGCGCCGCAATCGCGGCCGGGGCGACCTGCCTCGCGCTGGTGCTGGCGACACCGGGTTATGCCGAAGACACCATCAATATCGGCGTCATCGCGGAAGCGCAAGCGGTCGCCGGCTCGTCGATCCCGCAGGCCGCGCAGCTTGCCGCCGACGAGATCAACGCAGCCGGCGGCGTCAACGGCAAGAAGATCGAAATCGTCTCCTATGACAATCATTCCTCCGCCGCCGAATCCGTGCGCGCCTTCCAGCGCGCTGCCAACGAAGATCATGTCAATGCGGTGATCGCGAGCTATATCAGCGAGGTGGTTCTGGCGCTCGAGCCGTGGACCGGCCGCTTGAAGACCGTGATGGTGACGCCGGGTGCCGCCTCCGACGTGATCACCCAGAACATCGCCAAGGATTACGACAATCTCAAATACACCTTCCACGGCTATTCGACATCGACCAGCATTGCCGACGCGACCTGCGATGCCGCGAAAGATCTCCTGGTCAACCAGCTGCACATGAAGTCGGCCGTGGTGATGAGCGAGGATGCGGCGTGGACGACGCCGCTCGACGCCGAATACGTCAAATGCCTGCCGACGATCGGCCTGCAGGTGCTCGATCATATCCGCGTCTCGCCGGACACCACCGACTTCACGCCGATCTTCAACAAGATCGAGGGCGAGAAGCCGGACGTGATCATTACCGGCATTTCCCACGTTGGCGTGCAGCCGACGGTGCAGTGGAAGCAGCAGGAAGTGCCGATCCCGATGTTCGGCGTGTCCTCGCAGGCCACCAATTCCAGCTTCTGGAACGACACCAACGGCGCGGTCGAAGGCGTGCTGTATCAGGCCTTTGCCGGGCCGGGCGTCGCGGTGACACCGAAGACGCTGCCGTTC
>DATARB010000118.1:0-4009 GCA_036264375.1 Pseudolabrys sp. | reverse complement strand
AGGATGGCCCGCAGCTCATCGAATACAATGTCCGCTTCGGCGATCCGGAATGTCAGGTGCTGATGCTGCGCCTGATGTCGGACCTGGTGCCCGCGCTGCTGGCGGCCTGCGACGGGCAATTGAAGAACTTCGATCTGCGCTGGTATGGCGACGCGGCGCTCACGGTGGTGATGGCGGCGAAGGGCTATCCCGGCAATTACGCGAAAGGCACGCGTATCGACGGCATCGCCGAGGCGGCGCAAGTCGAAGGCGTCGAAATCTTCCACGCCGGCACCAAAGCCGAGGGCGATCACATCGTCGCGAACGGCGGCCGCGTGCTCAACGTTTGCGCGCGCCGCAAGACCGTGCGCGCGGCGCAGGCGTGCGCCTATCAAGCCGTCGATAAAATCCAGTGGCCGGACGGCTTCTGCCGCCGCGACATCGGCTGGCGCGCGATCGAGCGCGAGACGTAAGCCTCACAATCGCGCGAGCGTTCGCGCACGCCGTTCACGCCGGCGTGACGCACCCGGCTAAATAGGCGGAATACTGAGCATTTGCGGGCCTCTTATACGCACGCATGCACGCATAACCCACATGTGCCGGGAGGAATAGCGAAGCGCCCCGATCGATCTATCTCCAGGTGTGAGCGGTGACGTTGCTGTTGGAGACTCGTTATGAAAAGGCTCGTGGCCGCCTTCGCCTTGACGACGCTGCTGGCGTCGCCGGCCTTCGCCCACCCCCGTTACGATTTCGATCATTATCCGCCGCCGGCCCAGTTCACCACGCCGCATCATCCGGGCCGGTTCGTAAACCGTTTCGTTCTGCCGTCGCGTGGCCGCCAGCCCGCCGGCACAACGTGGCACGATTACGCAAAATACGGCCAGCCGCCGATGCGGACGGGAACGTGGGCGCGCTCGCAGGACGGCGAGAACACCGTGCCGGTCGACACCTATGACGTCGTCGTCAACGGGGCGATCGTCGGCCGCGATCCCGATCCGAACATTCGCTTCCAGCTCATGCGCGAAGCCATGCAGCCGGGCGAATAAGACCGGCCGTTGCAACCATCTCGTTCTATCGGCAGAGCCCGGCACCAGGCCGGGCTTTGTTTTTTTGTGCGGGTGCCAGTTGATTTCCACGGGGCAAATTGATTGTCATTCCGGGGCGCGTGGGCTTTGGGCCCGCGAACCCGGAAACCAAGGCTGGATTTCGAATGACCGCTATTGCGGCGTCCGGAATGCCATTGTGAGGAGATCGTATGCATCCCGTGCTCCGCTTCTACGAAGACGTGCTGTCCAGCGCCGAGAACGTTGAATTCAAGCTGCCGCCATTGCCGCGGTTCCTGATGGTGATGCATGGCGCCTGTACCATCGAAGGCAATGCCGTTGCAGAAGGCGCGTGCTGGCAGGGCGAAGGCACGGTGACAGTGAAACCCGGCCCCGAGGGCGTCACCTGCTGGCGCTGGGAGCTGGCGCGCGGCGACCAGGGCAGCACCACGGCCAATGCGCCCGGCATGGTGACGCACGAGAAGTTCACAGCATTCCTAGAGACGCTGCCCAAGGGCGAGTTGATCATGCGCGCCGATAGCGTCGCCTTCCCGCCCGGCGGCTGCGCCTATCTGCATCGTCACCAAGGGCCGGGCATCCGCTGCCTCGTCGAAGGCGGCATCCGCATCGACACGCATGGACGTTCCACCTCTTATGGTCCGGGCGGCGCCTGGTACGAATCCGGGCCCGATCCGGTGTTCGCGCAAGCCGCCGCCGACCGGCCGAGCCGCTTCGTGCGGGTGATGATTTTGCCGCGCGAACTCCAGGGCAAAAGCTCGATCCAGTATCTGAACGAAGACGACAAGGCGAAGCCGAAGGCGCAATCGTATAAGATATACGCCGATGCACCGATCGCGTTCGAGGTGAAGAAGTGATGTACTTCCCTGTCCCCGCGTGCGGAGAGAGGGTGGCGAGCATTGAGCTTTAGCGAAATGTGAGCCGGGTGAGGGGCGCTTCATGATGCTCAGAATCGCGGATACGCCCCCTCACCCGACGTCCTCGCATTCGCTCGGACGTCGACCTCTCCCCGCTCGCGGGGAGAGGTAAAGAAGGGCCCATGACCACCATCGACCGCCAGCAGGCCTTTTCCGGGACCAAGGACGTGGCGGATGCTTTGCGCATCGATGACGCGCGGCTGGCCGACTATCTCGCGGGCGAGATCAAAGGCTTCGCGGGGCCGCTGACGGTGAAGCAATTCAAGGGCGGCCAGTCGAACCCGACCTATCTGCTCGAGACACCCACGCGGCGTTACGTGCTGCGCCGCAAGCCGCCGGGCAAGCTGCTCCCGTCCGCGCACGCGGTCGATCGCGAGTATCGCGTCATCCGCGCGCTGTTCGCGCAACGCTTTCCCGTCGCCGAGCCGCTCGTCTATTGCGCCGATGACAGCGTCGCCGGCACGGCCTTCTATGTGATGAGCTTCGCCGACGGCCGCGTGTTCTGGGAGCCGCAGATGCCGGGCTCGAATCCGGCCGAGCGCGCAGGCGTCTACGACGCGATGAATGCGACGATCGCCCGGCTGCACGCGTTCGATCCGGCGCGGATCGGCCTCGCCGATTTCGGCAAAGGCGAGAACTACGTCGCGCGCCAGGTCGAGCGCTGGTCGAAGCAGTATCGCGCCTCGGAGACGGAAAAGATCGAGGCGATGGAGAAGCTGATCGACTGGCTGCCGCAGCACATTCCGCCCGCGGGCCCGGCGCGGCTCGTGCATGGCGATTACAGGCTCGACAATCTCATCATTGCGCGCGACACGCCGGAGGTCATCGCGGTCCTCGATTGGGAACTGTCGACGCTCGGCGATCCCCTCGCCGATTTCAGTTATCACCTGATGGCGTGGCACATGCCGCATTCGGAGAGCGCGGCCGGCACCGCCTCCCTCGTTGGACATGATCTCGCCGCACTCGGCATTCCGCCGATGGCGGACTATGTCGACGATTACGTGGCGCGCACCGGGCTTGATCCGCGTCCGCACCTCGCGGTTTATCTCGCCTATAATTTCTTCCGCATCGCCGCGATCCTGCAAGGCATCATCGGCCGCGTCCGCGACGGCACGGCGACATCCGAATTCGCCCCGGCCAAGGCGGAGATGATCCGCCCGCTCGCCGAGAAGGCCTGGGCCTTCGCGCAGCAGGCGTGAGGATCAGGGGGCCGCGGCCCTCTTTTGGTTAACAAATCATTGTTGCGCGACGCGCAAGTTTACATCTCATAGTTGCAAACCGTTTAGGCGTATCGTCTAGGATGCCATTTGGTTCACAGCGCTCAAGACATGCGATGCCTATTGGTATTGAGCCCATCCGGCCGAAGCCGGCGGCCACCGGCAAAAATCGGGCGCCGCGCGCCGTCGACGTGCGCGAAAAGGACGACGACGAAGAGACCGAGGTGAAGCGGGTTGCCCCGCCGCCGGGCATGGGTCAGTTCGTGGACAAGTCGGCGTAAGTCATTCCTCCCCTGAAAAGGGAGGGTCCGGCGCCAACGGGTCCGCGCGTGGCGCGGCCCGATGACAGGATCCGCGCCGGGGGTGGGGTCGCCTTGAGATCGTGCTGCGACGCCCCCCACCCGTCTGCTCGCTTCGCTCGCAGCCACCCTCCCCCCCGCAAGCGGGGAAGGGATTAGCGACTACCGCCGCGCCTGGAAAAACGAACGCAAAAGCCCCGCCGCTTCGCTCTCACCGATTCCGCCATAGACCTCGGGCCGATGGTGGCACGTCGGCGCCGCGAAGAAGCGCACGCCGTGTTCCACCGCGCCGCCCTTCGGGTCGCCGGCGCCGAAATAGAGCCGCCGGATGCGGGCAAATGACATCGCCGCCGCACACATCGCACAGGGCTCCAGCGTCACATAGAGATCGCAGCCGCTCAGCCGCTCGGTGCCGAGCGCCGCGGTGGCATGACGGATCGCCAGAAGTTCGGCGTGCGCCGTCGGGTCCTTGTCCCCCAGCGTGCGGTTGCCCGCGCGGCCGACCACACGACCCTCGCTTACGACGACACAGCCGA
>DATARB010000117.1:0-13168 GCA_036264375.1 Pseudolabrys sp. | reverse complement strand
GGCGGATCAACCTCGATCAGCCGGTCGCGAATGGCGATCGCCACGGACTGGGTCTTGTTGGCCGCGCCGAGTTTGCGGGCCGCCGTCTGCAAATGCTCATCGACCGTGCGCTTGGCGATATCGAGGACCTTCCCGGTGTCACGCGACGACAGACCGCGCGCGGCCCAGGTCAGAACCTCGCGTTCGCGTTCCGTGATGCCGGCCTCTTTTCCATTGGCAAAGTTGAACTTGTCTTCGCCACCGCTCTGCCGCGTGTTTGAAGGTCGGCTGCGCCACCTGCCGGTCGGATTATTCGCCGGCTCTGGAAATCTTGTCTTTTGCATCCAATCGCCCATGGCATACGCCTTTCCACGGGGCCGTTGTTTCACGGCTTGACACTATTCAACACTGCGCGCGCCGGAACTCGGCGCGCACCATCGGGCAACTTTCAAGACCGGATTTTGTTCGCCTCGTAAACGCAATGCAGCCGCGCGACTCAGCGCAGAATCTGGCTCAGGAACAGCTTCGTGCGCTCGTGCTGCGGGTGGGCAAAGAATTCTTCCGGCGCATTGACTTCGACGATCTGCCCGCTGTCCATGAACACGACGCGGCTCGCAACCTGGCGGGCGAAGCCCATTTCGTGCGTGACGACCAGCATGGTCATGCCGTCCTCCGCCAGCCCCACCATGGTGTCGAGCACCTCCTTCACCATTTCCGGGTCGAGCGCGGAGGTCGGCTCGTCGAACAGCATGATCTTCGGCCGCATGCAGAGCGCGCGCGCGATGGCGACGCGCTGCTGCTGGCCGCCGGACAATTGCCCGGGATATTTGTGCGCCTGCTCCGGGATCTTCACACGCGTGAGATAAGTCAGCGCGACCTCCTCTGCCTCCTTCTTCGGCATCTTGCGCACCCAGATCGGCGCCAGCGTACAATTCTCCAGCACGGTCAGATGCGGAAACAGATTGAAGTGCTGGAACACCATGCCGACTTCGCGCCGCACCTCGTCGATCTTCTTGAGGTCGTTGGTCATCTCGATGCCGTCGACGACGATGCGGCCGGTCTGATGCTCCTCGAGCCGGTTGATGCAGCGGATCATCGTCGATTTGCCCGATCCGGACGGGCCGCAGATGACGATGCGTTCGCCGCCCATCACCCGCAGGTTGATGTCGCGCAGCACGTGGAAATCGCCGTACCACTTGTTCATGGCGACGATGTCGACCGCCACCGGCGTCGAGAGCTTGGTCGGCGAGCCAGAGTTTGCGGCGGTGGCCATGACCCTCATCTCAATGTCTATCGCCCCTGGCAAGGCGGGCTTCGGTCGCGCGCGCATAGCGCGACATGGCGTAGCAGAAGGCCAGGTAAAACATGGCGGCAACCGCGTAGCCGGTCGTGCTCACTACCGGCGCCGCCCATTTCGGATCGATGCGCGCGACTTCTATGGTGCGCAACAGATCGAAAATGCCGACGATGAAGACCAGGGTCGTGTCCTTGAACAGGCCGATATAGGTGTTGACGATGTTCGGGATGGTGACCTTCAGCGCCTGCGGCAGGATGATGAGCCGCATCATCGGCGCATAGCCAAGGCCCACCGCCATGGCGCCTTCGAACTGCCCCTTGGGCACGGCCTGCAGGCCTGCGCGCACCACTTCCGCCATATAGGCCGAGGCGAACAGGGCTATGCCGACCAGCGCGCGCAACAGTTTGTCCGGCTCGAATTGCTGCGGCACGAACAGCGGCAGCATCACGCTCGCCATGAACAGCACAGTCACAAGCGGCACGCCACGCACGAATTCGATGAAGATGGTCGAGAACAGCCGCACCGTCGGCATATGCGAGCGCCGCCCCAGCGCCAGCAGGATGCCGAGCGGCAGCGAGACAACGATGCCAACGGTTGCCACGACGAGCGTGACCAGCACGCCGCCCCACAGCACCGTATCGACGATGGGCAGACCGATGGCGGCGAAGCCGTGCAGCAGAAAGTAGGACGCAATCGGCAGCACGATGAAGGAATAGATGACGCCGAGACCGCGGCGCGGCGCATTGAGCCAGAGCAGCCAGAAGACGCCGATGGCCAGCATCGCGAAGAAGATATCGACCCGCCAGCGTTGGGGGATCGGATAGGAGCCGTAGATGAAATACGGCAGCCGCTCCCAGACGAAGGGCCAGCAGGCACCGATTGCGCGGTGCTGCACCACCTCGCGGCAGGCATCGCGATCGGTGCCGCTCCACACCGCGTCGATGATGAGGAACCGCAGCAGCGCCGGGATCAACCAGGCGAGCAGCAGCACGATCAGAATCGTCAGCACGATATTGAACGGCGTCGACAAAAGGTTCGCGCGCACCCATCCGGCCGCGCCGGTCATGCGCGCCGGCGGCGGCTGCGGCGCAATCTGCGCCTGCCGCACGAAGTGCATCTCGGCGACGGCGAGTTCGGCCTCCGACATGGTCATCGGGGCGCCCTCACCGTTCCACCAGCGCCATGCGGCGATTGTAGATGTTCATCAGGAACGAAGTGCCGAGGCTGATGGTGAGATAGACCAGCATGGTGATGGCGACGACCTCGACCGCCTGGCCGGTCTGGTTGAGCACCGTGCCGGTGAAGACCTGCACCAGATCGGGATAGCCGATCGCCACCGCCAGCGTGGAGTTCTTGGTCAGGTTCAGATACTGGCTGGTGAGCGGCGGAATGATCACGCGCATCGCCTGCGGCACCACGATCAGCCGCAGCGTCGGCCGCGGCTTGAGGCCCAGCGAATAGGCCGCCTCGACCTGTCCGTGCGACACCGCGAGTATACCCGCGCGCACCACTTCGGCGATGAAGGCCGCCGTGTAGATCGACAGACCGAACAGCAGCGCGGCAAATTCCGGCAGGATCTCGACGCCCCCGCTGATGTTGAAGCGCCCGCCCTGCGGCGATTCAAAATGGATCGGCGCGCCGGCGAGCAGAAACACCACGAGCGGCATGCCGATGACGAGCGCAAGCGTCACCGAGACGACCGGCGCCAATTGTCCGGTCCGCTCCTGGCGCTTGCGCGCCCAGATGTAAAACGCGATGGACGCGAGAATGCCGGCGGCGAAGGCGATCTCGACCCAGCCGAAGCCCTCCTGCGGTAAGGGCATCGGTAGAAACAGGCCGCGATTGTTGAGATAAACCGTGTTGCCGAGGTTGATGCTGTCGCGCAGATCCGGCAACCCCTTGAGCACCGCATTGTACCAGAACAAAAGTTGCAGCAGCAGCGGGATGTTGCGGATCGTCTCGACATAGCCGCCGGCGACCTTGGCCAGCAGCCAGTTCTTCGACAGGCGCGAAATGCCGATGATGAAGCCAAGGATGGTCGCGAAGACGATGCCGAGCCCGGCGACAAGCAGCGTGTTCAACAAACCGACCCAGAAGGCGCGCCCATAAGTCGAGCCTTGCGCCGAATAGTCGATCAGGGTCTGGCTGATGTCGAAGCCGGCCGTGGTGTTCCAGAAGCCGAAGCCGGAGGCGATGTGCGCGCGCTGCAGGTGGTCGATGGCGTTGGTCGTCGCGCCGTAGATCAGAAACAGGATGATGGCGCAGAGAACGAACTGATAGGCGAAGCTCCTGACCTTCGGGTTGTTGTAGAACGCGGCGCGCGCCGGCCGCAACGCCGTCGGTTGGTCAAACGCCATATATCCCTCGCCGCATGCTTCGCGTGCGCCCGATCACGTCCCCTCGGCTAGCCGCTCGCGCCGGCCCGCGGCCGCCGGCGCGAGACTAAACTTATCGGATCGGAGGCGCGTATTGAATGCCGCCTTTGCTCCACAGGCGGTTCAATCCGCGTTCGATCTTGAGCGGCGAGCCCTGCCCCACATTGCGCTCGAACACTTCGCCGTAATTGCCGACCAGCTTGACGATGCGAACCACCCAGTCCTTGGTGAGGCCGAGCTGCTCGCCGTAATTGCCTTCGGTGCCCACCAGGCGCTTGATCTCCGGGTTGGCGGATTTCAGCGCCTCATCGGTGTTCTTCGAATTCACGTTGAGCTCTTCGGCGTCGATCATTGCAAACAGGACCCACTTCACGACATCGAACCACTGGTCGTCTCCGTGCCGCACGGCCGGGCCGAGCGGTTCCTTGGAGATGATCTCCGGCAGGATGATATGGTCGTTCGAATTGGCGAGCCGCAGCCGTTCGCCATAGAGCGCCGAGGCATCGGTGGTATAGGCGTCGCAGCGGCCGGCGTCATAGGCCTTCACCGCCTCGTCGGCGGTAGCGAAGGTGACGCTCTTGAGCTGCATGTTGTGCGAACGGAAATAGTCGGCGAGATTGAGCTCGGTGGTTGTGCCCTGTTGCACGCAGATCGAGGCACCGTTGAGCTCGAGCGCCGAATTCACCTTGAGCGCCTTGCGCACCATGAACCCTTGGCCGTCGTAGTAATTGACGCCGGTGAAGTTCAATCCGAGCGAACTGTCACGCGACGAGGTCCAGGTGGTGTTGCGCACCAGCACGTCGACCTCGCCGGACTGCAGCGCGGTGAAGCGGTCCTTGGCCGACAGCGGCACGAATTTCACCTTCGTGACGTCGTTGAAGATCGCCGCGGCAATCGCACGGCACAGATCGACGTCGAGTCCGGTCCAGTTGCCCTGCGCATCGGGAAGGCCGAACCCAGCCAGTGTCCCGTTGGCGCCGCAATTGAGGATGCCGCGGTCCTTGACGGTCTTGAGCGTCTGAGCCGATGCGCTCTGTGCAACGACGAGGAACGCGAGCGCAATGAGTGCGGCAATTTTCTTCATCGATCAGCCCCCTTCGGCGAAGACTCGTTGGTGCGGCACCCATCTTGGGTGGGGCCAGGCACTGTTGTACACCCGCCGCGGCTCACAGCACACGGCTGACACACAATTCCTGGCCTCGATTGTCCGAGCTCCCCTCGGTATTTGCATTCCAGAACGAACGCGTTGCAAGGTCAAGGGGTTGACGCTCCCCGCTGGAGTGTCACGTATAGTCGCAGCCACGCCCCGCGGTTCCAAAAGGCCGCCAATCTGATCGGATCAAAGCCATCCTCATGAGCAAGACGCCCAAAGCCCCGCTCGCGCCGGAGACACGGCTGGTTGTTTCCGGCCGCGACCCACAAGCCTATCACGGATATGTCAATCCGCCCGTGTATCACGCCTCGACGATGCTTTACCCAACGGCCGAGGATCAGGTCGCGCATCGCTCCCGCTACAGCTATGGCCGCCGCGGCACGCCCACGTCGGAGGCGCTGGAAAGCGCCCTGACCGATCTGGAAGGCGCGGCGTGCGCCGGCGTCGCCTTGCTGCCGTCGGGCCTGGCGGCGATCTCCAGTGCTTTGCTCGCCGTTGCCGGCGCCGGGGACCATATTCTGGTGACCGACAGCGTCTACCGCCCGACACGGACTTTCTGCGATACGATCTTCAAGCGGATGGGCGTCGAGACGACCTACTACGATCCGCTGATCGGCGCCGGCATCGAGACGCTGTTCAAGCCGAACACGCGCGCGGTGTTCACCGAAGCGCCCGGCTCGCAGAGCTTCGAGATGCAGGACATTCCTGCGATTGCCAAAGTCGCGCACGACAAAGGTGCGCTGGTGCTGACCGACAACACGTGGGGTACGCCGCTTTATTTCCGTCCGCTTGAAAAGGGAGTCGATCTGTCGATCCAGGCCGGCACCAAATATATCGGCGGCCATTCCGACATCATGTTCGGCTGCGTCTCCGCCAATGCGAAGACGCTGCCGCGATTGAAGGACACCGTCTACGGGATGGGCCTGTGCGTCGGCCCCGACGACATTTATCTCGCGTTGCGCGGCCTGCGGACGCTCGGCGTGCGGCTGGCGCGGCATTATCAGTCGGGGGTGCGCGTCGCGCGCTGGCTGGAGCAGCGGCCGGAAGTGTTGCGCGTGATGCATCCGGCGCTGGAGAGCGATCCGGGCCATGCGGTCTGGAAGCGCGATTTCAGCGGGGCCTGCGGCCTGTTCAGCATCGTGTTCAAGCCGTGCGCGGACAAGGCCGTCTACGCCTTCATGAACGAGCTTCAGTTGTTCGGCATGGGCTATTCCTGGGGCGGCTTCGAAAGCCTCGTGATCGCATTCGATTGTGCCGAGTATCGTTCGGCAACGCCCTGGGCGCCGGGAGGACCGACGTTGCGCTTCCACATCGGGCTGGAAGAGCCGGGCGATCTGATTGCCGATCTAGAGCGCGGCTTCGCGGCAATGAAGGCGGCGACGTAAGCCTGCGCGGAATGTACGCTCGCGTCGCCTCGCTGATTCAGTTGTCAAAAAGCCGAGCGCTCCGTCCTCTCCCCTCATCCTTAAGGAGCGCTCCGCAGGAACGCGTCTCGAAGGATGAGGCGGCGAGAGGCCGCCGAGGACGACAGCAGAGGTTTAGCGCGCTTATGGCGTCAGCTTATAGTTCAAGCCGACACGGACGATGTTGTCGCGGATTTCGCTATCAACGGTAACGCTGCCACCCAAGTTTGGAGTCGCGTAGGTGTTGGTTACGGTGCCCAAATCCATGTAGAGGTATTCAAGTTTTGCGGTCCAATTACCGGCGAGATGTGTCTCGACACCCGCACCAACGACAAAGCCACCCTTGGTCTCGGTTGAGCTGCCCGAGTCGGTGGCTCCGAGGTAACTGAGCGAATAATCACTGTTGACCTTCGCCCAAGCGCCACCACCGGTCACGTACCAGAGGTAGTCGCCATTGACGTAGCCAAGCCGCGCGCGCGCGGTCCCGAACCACGGCAACTCCTGGGAAGAGTTGAGTGGGAAGAACCCACATTCAAGCGTGCAACTCGAATCTTTTTGGGTGCTGCCTTGGAAATCAACTTCCACGCCCAACAGCCAGTTGGGAGTCATCAGCCAATTATAGCCAATTTGACCGCCGCCCACGAAGCCCTGCGGGGCCATCGTGTCCTGAGTGAGATCGAGATGTCCAAAACCAAAGCCAGTCCCGTTGCCGGCCTCATTCGTCGGATTCAATCCGACACCGTAACCGGCGTTGACGCCTACATAAACGCCACTCCAGCTCCAGGCTGACGCAGGGTCCCACATCGGCGCCTTGGCCGGCAGGTCGGCAGCTGACGCGACCTGTGTGAACGCGGCAGTCGCGACGAGAGCTGCAAAGCAAGAACGGAGACGTGAACGAAGCATGGGGCAGGCCTTTAAATGAACTTCAATACGCCCCCCGCCTCCCTTGCGGCGGCCCCAAGTCAGAGTCCATTGCACCCCGCGTAAATCCTAGGCGATTATTCTGAATTCGAATGTAAATAGCGCAGCGCTGTGATGCTGCAGCAACAATCATCCCGTCTCACATCGTGCGGGAAAAACTCAGCATGCCTCGTAAAAACTATTACGCCGGCGCGCCCTGGCCGCCGTTGCGCAGCACGAACTGAAGATTGCGCAGATAGACGAACACGCCGAAGGCCTGGCCGATGATAAAGACCGGGTCTTTGCGATAGAGCGCATAGGCAAGCAGCATCAGTCCGCCGCCGATCGAAAATACCCAGAATGTCGTCGGCACGACGCTGCGGCCGGCGCGTTCCGAGGCGATCCACTGCACGACGAAGCGCATGGCGAACAGACCTTGTGCGACATAGCCGATCAGGATGCCCCAATCGACCGAGCCGAGAAACACGTCGTGCAGATAGCCCCCGACGGCATGCGTGATATCGACCAGCATCAGCCTCTTCCTTTAGTCGCCCACTAATCCTCAGCGATATCCGGGACGCGCTTCCTGCGCCGGATCAGCCACCACACACCGGCCAGATCGAGGATGCCGACCCAGAGCCGGTCCCACAGACCGTAGTTCGACACGCCATGCGCGCGCGGCCGGTCGACCACGTCCACATAGCCGATGCCCCTGCCCTCGCGCTTGACCAGCGCCGGCAGGAAGCGGTGCAGACCATCGAAATATGGCAGCGCCAGGAAGACGTCGCGGCGGAAGGCCTTCAGTCCACACCCGGTGTCGCGTGTGCCGTCGCGCAGCACGGCGCCGCGCACGGCATTGGCGATGCGCGACTGGACCTTTTTGAAGCCGCTTGCCTTGCGTCCGACGCGCTGGCCGGCGATCAGGCCGGCCTGCGGCGACGCCTCAAGCGCACGCAGCATGGCGGGGATGAAGGCGGGATCGTTCTGCCCGTCGCCGTCGATCGTCACCACCAAGCGCGCGCGGGCCGCGCGGACGCCGCTGCGCACCGCCGCCGACTGGCCGCAGGACTGCTTGTGCCGCACCCGCCGCAGCCAGGGATGTTGCGCCATCAGGCGCTGGAGCTCGGCTTCGGTACCGTCGGTCGAGCCGTCGTTAACATAGACGATCTCGAACGGCCATTGGCCCGCGAGCGCCGCGGCGATCTCGGCCACCAGCAGGGCGACATTGCCGGCCTCATTGCGGACCGGCACCACGACAGACACGGCCGGATCGTTCTCAGTCATAAGTCGTGTGGGTCCCGTGGCCGCGGCCAAAATGGATGCGGCTGCTTCTTATGGGGCCAACAGGGCGCGGGCAACTGATTTGATCCGCCGGACCGAGGGCCCCGGATACATGTGGGGCACCCCGTCCGGGCCGATCGAGAAGCCGAGCCGGCGCAGCGCGAACCAGCGCCGCACCATCAGCGCGCCGACCGTGCCAACCAGGGCCCCCATCAGGACGTCGGTGGTGAAGTGGGCAGTGACCACCACACGGCTCATGGCGATCAGGACAGCATAGATGAGGAACACCGTGCGGCTGCGCGGCCACAGCGTACTGAAGGCGACCAACACGGCGAAGGCCGTGGTCACGTGCCCGGACGGCAGCGAGGCATAATCCGAGTGCCAGATGAAGGGACTGAACAGGGTCGGATCGAGATGGCCGGTGACCATCGGCCGGGCGCGGCCGATCATGCGCTTGATGATGGTGTCGAACAGGCTCGGCACACCTATGGCGGCGAAGAGGAAGCCGACCCGCACCATCATCGCGGCCAGCACCACTTGGGCGACGCGCGGCGCGAATGGCGGCAGGGCTGCGAGTGCCAAAAACAACAGACCGATCGGCCAGAGGAACCAGCCGGATTTGCCGTAATCGGTGATGGTGTCGAAGAAGGATTGCACCCAGCGCGGCAGGCGCATCGCGGCGGAGGTGACGGGCGCATCGACGAAAAACATACCGAGCACGAACAGCACGACGATGATTACGCAGGCGATTGCAAGCTGGCGCGGCGCCGGCAGCCAGCCCTCGCGCGGATGGATACGCTCCGGCCGCACCAGGATTTTGATCGCGTCGCCGGCGTTGAGCAGACAGCGCCGCCAGGCCGGACCGGCCGCGCCGCCGGGGCCGCGCTCGATACCGTTCACCGCCGTCATGGTCCGGCCGAGCGGAAGATGGTGAGGTTGACCGGCTTGCCGATGCTGATGTTGTAGCCGTCGATGCGCTGGCTGAGCGTGTAGCGCAGGCCAATCGCGTTGGCGCGCTGCACGAAGCCGCGTTCGCTGCGCTGATCGATCAGCGCGAAATGGCATTCACCGCCGTTCAGGAATTCGGCGGCGCCGGCACCGTCGGTGAAGCGCGTATCGGTGCCGGCGAGGAAGACGAGGCTCGGCTCCTGATAGGCGAAGGTGGCCACCACATGCGGATCCGCGCATCCGCTGGCCCGCACTTCATCGGCGATCAACTGGCTCGGAAACAGCGCCGGCAGCGACGGGAAGGTGATCGCGTAGACGGTGATGCCGATGAACACCGAGGCCGCCATGCCGCGCAGCAATGCGCGCTCGGGGCCGTCCACGTCGTAGAGCCACCAGGCGAACAGGCCGCAGATCACCGCCGCCGCGGCGAAGGGCCACGCGACGAGGCCGAGATCGCGCCCGAACACGATGAACAGCACCGGCACCCCGGTGGCGGTGATGCCGGGAAACACGAACCAGCCGACGGTGCCGCGCACCATCCAGCGGGTCTTTGACAGGTTGCCCGATCCGAGGATGCCGGCGATCAGAATGGCGATGGCGGGATAGAGCGGCAGCACATAATGCGGCAGCTTGGTCATTACCGCTTCGAACACGATCCAGGATGGCACCAGCCAGGCCAAGAGAAACTGCGCGCCCGGCTCGCGCCGCGACCGCCACACCATCGGCGCGGCAAGCCCGGCGAGCACCGAGCCCGGCCAGAAGGTCACCCAGAACAGGAGCAGGTAATAGCCCGGCGGCGCGCCATGCGCTTCCTGACCGCCGGCGACCTTGTCCAGCATGTCGTGGCCGATCGCCTGGACGAAGAAGCTGTCGCCCGATTTTGCAACGATGGCGATGAACCAGGGCAGCACCAGGAGAAACATCCAGGCCAAGCCGGCGATTGGACGCAGCGTCCAGATCCAGCGCCATGATCTGTCGAGGATCGACAACGTAATGGCGGTAAGCGCCACGAACATGAAGATCAGGGGGCCTTTGACCAGCACGCCGCCCGCGAGCGCGGTCCACAGCACCGCCGGCATCTGCCAGCCCACCGGCTTATCCGGCGTGCGGCGGCTGGCGAGATAGATGCGCGCCATCGCACCCATGGCGGCGACCGACATGTACAGCAGCGTCGCGTCGGTCTTGGCCAGCCGCGCCTCGACCCCGAGCAGCACCGACGTCGCCATCATCAAGGCCGCGATGAGCGCGGCGCGGCGCGGGACGAAGGCGAGCGCGGCCCAATAAGTCAGCAGCACCGCCGCGATGGCGCCGAGCAGGGACGGCAGCCGGTAGAGCCAGATGGTTGTGCGCGCGTTGGGGATGCCGACGGCCTCGCCGGCCTTCACCGCCGCGGTCTGAAGCCAATAGATGCCGACCGGCTTCTTGTAGCGGACCTCGTCCTGGAAGCGGATGTCGACGTACTCGCCGGTCTCGAGCATCTGCTTGGTGGCCTGGGCGAAGCGGGCCTCGTCGCGGTCGACGGGCGGGATCTGGAAGAAGCCCGGCAGGAAGGCGATGAACGCGACAGCCAGCAGCACCGCCGCCGCTCGGCGGTGCGAGGCACAGGCATAATCGAGGACTGCGGCCAAACCGCGCGCGGAGGCGATCGATGTCCGCTTATCGTCAGTCGTCGTGGTCATCGGCCGGTTGACAAGATCCTTCAGCAATTCGCGCGGACAATAGGCCCAAGCGCCTATGCTGTCATGCAAGGCGCGGCGTCGTCACGCGCAGAGCTCGCGTTTCCAGGAAACTGATGCACCGGAAACACATTGCGGCCCATCGCGCTGTAAAGCCGCCCGTATCTATTGCAGGCGGACGCTGACGCTGTCGGAGGCGCCACGGGCATCCATCACCGTCAGGCGCACGAATCCGGGGCCGTCCGGCCGGTAGAACACCGTGCGGTGGCCGCCTTGGGAGCCAAGCGGGACGCCGTTGACCATGACCGTGAGCGGGGCACGGCCGCCGGCGATCTTCAGCGCCAGCGGGTCGGGGTTGCGGCCGCCGGAGAGTTCCAGCCGGGCGCCGTCGGGCGGGAACATGATGCGCGGCGGCTCGGCGGTCGCGCCCACTTCGGCCGCCGGGCTGAAGCGCTGGAGCGGCGGCGGCAATTTGGCCGTGGCGGAGAAAATGACGCCCTTTGGCGCTTTCGGCAGCGGTGCCGGGTTCAGGCCGCTGCGGGCGAAGGCGTCGAACAGAATCGGCGCCGCCGAGGCGCGGCCGACCAGGCCCGGCACAGGCGCGCCGTCTGCGCGGCCGACCCAGACGCCGATGGTCATGCGGCCGTCGAAACCGATCGACCAGGCATCGCGATAGCCGTAGGAGGTGCCGGTCTTGAAGGCGATGCGGCCCGGCGGCGCGTTCTCCGGCGGCGGCGCGCCGATCAGGACATTGCCGACATACCAGGCCGCCACCGGATCGAGCAGCCGGCGCGACGGCGCTTCCGCCTCCCCGACCCGCTCGACCAGAGGCACCGCAGCGCCGAGCCGCGCGAGACCGCTGTAGAGCATCACCAGGTCGGACAGTTTCACGCCGACCCCGCCGAGGCCCATGGCAAGGCCCGGCGCCTCCCCCTGCGGCAGCACCAACGCGGCGCCGACTTGGGTCAGCCGCGCGCTCAGGCGGTTGACGCCGACTTTGCCAAGCACGGCGATGGCGGGAACGTTGAGCGAGAGTTGCAGGGCCTTGCGGACGGTGACCGTGCCCTGGAAGGTGAGATCGAAGTTTTCCGGCGTGTAGTTGCCGTAACGCGCCGGCCGGTCGTCGATCAGCGTCTCAGGGTGGATGAAGCCGTCCTCGAAGCCGAGACCGTAGATAAAGGGCTTCAGGGTCGAGCCGGGCGAGCGCAGCGCCTCGGTCATATCGACCTGGCCGGCGCGGCGGACGTCGAAATAATCGGGAGACGCGACACGGGCGCGAACCTCGCCGGAGGCGTTGTCGACCGCGAGAATGGCGACGGAGATGTCCGGCCCCAGCGCCTGGGCGCGTTCGCGCGCAAGGTCTTCAAGCGTCTTCTGCAAGGCGGCGTCGATGGTGAGGCGGTGGACGCGCTTGTCCGGCTCGAACCCCACCACCTTGTCGGCCGCGTGCGGCGCCAGCATCGGCAACTGCCTGCGCGCGCGCGGCACCGGTTCGGCCTTGGCGCGATTGATGTCATCGGCGGAGATGACGCCCTCCGCCCGGTCGAGCACGCGGTCGCGGGCGGCCTGGGCGGCGTCCGGGTAGCGGTCGGGGCGGCGGAATTCGGGTGACTGCGGCAGCGCCACGAGCAATGCGGCTTCGGCGAGCGAGAGCCGCTTCGGCTCCTTGCCGAAATAAGCCAGCGAGGCAGCGCGGATGCCTTCGAGATTGCCTCCATAGGGCGCAAGCGACAGATAAAGCGACAGAATTTGCGCCTTGCTCAAGTGATGCTCGAGTTCAATCGCGCGGGTGACCTGGCGCAACTTGGCAAGGAAGGTGCGGTGTTCACGCGGCTCCAACAGGCGCGCCACCTGCATTGTCAAAGTGGATCCGCCAGAGACGATATGTCCTTGCGTTAACAACTGAAATGCCGCCCGGCCCATGGCGACAAAATCGACCCCGCCATGCTGATAGAAGCGCTTGTCCTCGTAGTTAAACAGGAGCTTTAGGAAGCGGGGATCGACATCGGCGACCGTGGCCGGCAGACGCCAGCGTCCTTCCTTGGTCGCATAGGCCCGCAATAGCGTCCCATTCCGGTCCAAGACCGCATGCGAATAGTCCAGATCGCGGCCGAGCGGCGCAGGCCCGAGCAGCCAGACATAGGCGGCGGCGGCGA
>DATARB010000055.1:0-17056 GCA_036264375.1 Pseudolabrys sp. | reverse complement strand
TTGCCCGACCTTGAAAGGCGTCGGCAACACCGCGCTCGATGCCGACATCGGCTCGGTGCTGGAGATCGTGATCGACGGGCTGACCACGGAGGCTGTTGCGAACGCAATGCGCGCCGGCCTCGCCGCCGCGCTTGCGCTCGGACCGGAGCGCGGCGCCTTGCGCATCGGCGCCGGCAACTACGGCGGCAAGCTCGGGCCGCACCACTATCATCTCAAGGGCCTGCTGCCGTGAGCGCGCTCGTGTTCACATTGCGCGAGGCACCGGCGCAGCGGCTCGATCTGGCGCCGTTGGTGCCGCAGCGGCTCTCCGGGCTGAGCGAGAGCGACATCGCCAGGATCGAATTGCAGACGACGCGCGAGCGCGTTTGCGCCGCCGATATCTTCAAGATCGCGATGGGCGATGCAGAACGCATCGTGTTCGAAGGCGGTTCCGAGCGCCTCGATCGCATCGGTTGCGGCATGGACAGCGGCGACATACGCATCAATGGCGATGCGGGTCTCCAGGCCGGCCGCCTGATGCGCGGCGGCACGCTCGCCATCGACGGCAACGCCGGCCCATGGGCCGCGTCGGGCATGAAAGGCGGCGTGCTCAAGATCGCCGGCAATGCCGGCGACCGGCTGGGCGGCCCGCTCGCGGGCGAGACGGCCGGCATGCGCGGCGGCATCGTCGTCGTCGTCGGCAATGCCGGCGCCCGCGCTGCGGACAAACTGCGGCGCGGCATGATCGTCGTTGAAGGCGACGCCGGCGCGCAGGCCGCCAGCCGCATGATCGCCGGGACGCTTATCGTGCGCGGCCGCGCCGGGCCTCTGCCCGGGTATCTGATGGCGCGTGGTACTCTGGTATTAGCCGCCGGCGGCGAGACGCTTTCGCCGACGTTTGCCGATTGCGGCGTGCATAAGTTTGAAACCAATGCGCTGATGGCTGCGTATATCAAACCGTACAGTCCAGCTCTCGCCGATATCCTGCACCGCCCCTGGCGGCGTCTGGCCGGCGATATGGCGGTGACCGGCAAAGGAGAAATATTCTACCCTCCGGACTGTACGCCGGTCGCCGGATCGGATGAGCGGAGGTAACTTTGTATCGATTCGCGCGGAGCATATCGCCATGGGCCTCATTGAACTGGTGATCACCGTCTGTGCCGTTGCGTCCCCGACGCAGTGCGAAGACCAGCATCTGCAATACGCCTCCGCCGGATCGCTCAGGCAGTGCGCCATGGCTGCCCCGCCTTACATCGCGCAATGGATCGGCGATCATCCGAAATGGACCGCCGTGCGCTGGCATTGCGAGTATCCGGGCTCTCGTAAAGCCGCGTGATGCGGGCGGAGCTGCGCGCAAAACGCGATGCCTTCCTTGACCGGATCGGAACACGCCCGCTCATCATGGGCATCCTCAACGTCACGCCGGATTCGTTTTCCGACGGCGGGCGCTTCGTGGCGGCAGATGCAGCCTTGATGCATGCGCGGGAGATGATCGCCGCGGGTGCCGACGTCGTCGATGTCGGCGCCGAGTCCACCCGGCCCGGCGCTACGCCGGTAACGGTGGCCGATGAACTGCAACGGCTCGAGCCGATGTTGATGGCGCTGGCGCGCCTCGACGCGCCGCTGTCGGTCGATACCAGCAAGGCCGCCGTGGCGGCGCGCGCCGCCGCGCTTGGCGCTGTGATGATCAACGACGTGTGGGGTTTGCAGCACGACCCGGCGATGGCCGATACGGCGGCCGAAGCCGAGACCGCCGTGGTTATCGTGCACAATCGCGCGGAGAAGGACGAGCGGCTCGACATCATCGCCGATATCCGGCACTTCTTCGACCGCTCGCTCGCCCTCGCTGCGCGTGCCGGTGTGGTCCCCGGCCGCATCATTCTCGATCCCGGAATCGGGTTCGGCAAGAGCAGCCGGCAGAACTGTGATTGCATCGCGCGCCTGGGCGAGTTGAAGGATTACGGCCTGCCGATATTGGTCGGCGCCTCGCGCAAGCATTTTCGCGGCTCGCTCACCGGCGACGGCAGCGAAGGAACGCTTGTCGGCACGGTGACTGTCAGCCTTGTGGCGATCGACGCGGGCGCTTCGATCATCCGCGTGCACGATGTCGCGGAGCACGTGGCGGCGCTGAAGGTGTTTCAGGCGCTCACTTCTTCTCGCAATCCGTGAGTTGCCTCTCTTCGATCGCGAAGACGCCGCCCTCCTTCACCTCGATATTGCGCACGACGCAGAGGCGCCCCGTCTTGTCGGCGAGTTTCGCGTCATAGCGGCCGGGTGACACGTCCGTGATGCGCAGGCGCTCGTCGTGATCGACCGTGCCGTCGCGATCGTTCTTGCATTGGTCAGGACCCCACGCGTCCTGACCCGCCGGGGACATCTGGAAACTGGTAACGGTGTAGAGCGTCAGGTTCCAGAAGCGCGTGCCTTTGCCCTGCGCGTGCGCGCCCGCACCCATCAGCGCCACAAACGCTGCGGCAGCCAAGACCATCCGCATGACACGCCTCCCTGCCGGCCGGGTGTCTTGCGCATCATTCGCGCCGGAGCCGGTCCCGGTTCACAGCCTTGTCGAGATTGAGCGCCGTATCAAGCCCGACCGGCGCGGTGAGACGCGCCGCAGCGACATCGGCACCGGCGAAATCGGCGCCGGCAATCGTCGCGCCGGAGAGATCCGCACCGCTGAGGTCGGCGCCGCGCAGCGAGGCGCCGGAGAGATCGGTCTTCGCAAGCGAGGCAAATTGCAGATCGGCACGCGACAGATCGGCGTTGCTCAGGTCGGCACCATCGAGCCGCGCCGATTTGAGGACTGCGTGGATGAGACCCATCGACTGGTTCTTCATGTCGGCGGCGAGATCGGCGCCGACAAGCTTCGCCCCGATGAGGCTCGCATTGGTGAGATCGGCGGCGATGCGTGCACCCGAAAGATCGGCGCGGTCGAGCGTCGCGCGCTGCATCTGCGCCGCGAAGAGGTGCGCATCCTTGAGGCTCGCACCTTTGAGGTCCGCGTCGAGCAGCCAGGCCTGGTCGAGCACCGCGCCATCGAGATTGGCGCCCGCAAGGTTGGTCTTGTTCAGCCGCGCGGCTCGGAAGACGGCGCGCGAGAGATCAAGCCCGGAGAGGTCGAGCCCGGACAATCTCTTGCCGGTGAAGTCGGCGAACTTTCCCGGTGTCGCGGCGACGGCAAGTTTGGCGACCTCCTCGCGCGTCATCTCGGCCGTGGTCATCTCCGGCGATGACAGGTCGAGATAGCGCATCATGTCCTGCGCGACCGCAGGCAACGCGAGTGCGAGCCCGCTGACTATCGGCAGGGCAAAGGAGAGCGACCGGCCCGGCATGTCCGTCTCCGCGTCTTGGTGACGCGACGACCGTAGCATAGGCGCATTCAGATGGTGGCGGACATCCGGTCGCGGAGACCTCGCACCGCGGCAGGGAGTTCGGTCATAGCCTCGATGACGATTTCCGCGCCCGCCGCAGAGAGTTTCTCGCCGAGCCGCCGATCGGCATGACTTCCTCCGGCAAAGCCGACCGCCTTCATGCCGGCCCTGCGTGCGGCCATGACGCCGAGCACCGAGTCCTCGATCACGATACAGCCTGACGGCTCCGCGCCGCACGCGCGCGCGGCGTACAGGAACAGATCGGGCGCAGGCTTGCCATGCTCGACCTGATCGGCGCTGAACACTTTGCCGCCGAACAGCGGCGCCAGGCCGGTCACCTCCAGCGATAGGTTGAGCCTTTCGCGTGTCGAGGACGATGCGACACAGCGCGGGTACGGCAAAGCCGTGATCGCATCGCGAATGCCGTCGATCGGCTTGAGCTCGCGGCGAAACCGCTCGAACAGCCGCTCGCCGGCCATTGCGCTTGCCTCCGGCGCAATGGGCTTGCCGAGCCAGGCCTCGGCGGCGGCTAGCGCATCGCGCAAGCGCTTGCCGGCGAAAATGCCGAACGACTCTTCCAGCGTCATGGGGCGGCCGAGTTCTGTGACCAAGTCGACCATCACCGCATGGGCGATCACTTCGGAATCGACCAGCACGCCATCGCAATCGAAGATCAGCAACGTCATGCGGCCGGTCCGCCATTCACGCGGCGCGAGAGGTCCGCCAGCATCGCCGCGACCTCCACTTCGCTGCGCTCGCGCCGTGGTGTCGCCAGCGGGATTTCGGCGACAATTTTCGCCGGCCGTGCCGACAAGAGAAATACGCGGTCGGCCAAGCGCACAGCCTCCTCCAGATCATGCGTCACCAGCAATGTCGTCATCGCGCGCTCTTCGACCAGGCCGACCAGTTGCTCTCGCATCCTGACGGCCAAGGCCTGGTCGAGCGAGACGAAGGGCTCGTCGAGCAGCAGCAGGTCCGGCTCGACCGCGAAGGCGCGCGCCAGCGCCACCCTGCGTGCCAGCCCGAGCGATAGTTCACCGGGAAAATGCGCCCGGTGCGCATCCAGCTCCAGCACGGCAAAGAGCGCCGTCAGCTCCGTTTCGGCGATGCCGGGCGCCACCAGGCGCACGTTCTCCTCGACGGTGCGCCACGGCAGCAGCCGCGGGTCCTGGAAGACCATGCCGAGCTTGCCCGCGGGCGGGCGCTGGATCGTGCCTTCGAAATCTCGGTCGAGCCCGGCGACGATCCGCAGCGTCGTCGTCTTGCCGCAGCCGGACGGGCCGACCAGCGCGCCGACCTCGCTATGGCGCAGCGTAAAGACCAAATCGCGCAACACGTCGAGCCGCTCCCCCGACGCCGCGGTGAACGCCTTGCGCGTGATACGAACCTCAAGAGGCCCGGGGTCGCCAGCGGGACGCGCGTCGTTCAATGGGCTGCACCAAAAGCGTTTCAATCGCGAGAATGACCACAACGAAGGTCAGCGCATAAGCAAGGATGAGCGTTACGTCAAACAGTTGGAAGGCTATGCCGATCTCGAAGCCGACGCCGTTCGGCCGGCCGAGCAGTTCGACAATGAGCACGATCTTCCACACCAGCGACAGGCCGGAGCGCGCCGCCGCCGCGACATAGGGCGCGAGTTGCGGCAGCACCACGTGACGCAGCGCCTTCCAGCGCGGCAGGGCGAAGACTTGCGCCATTTCGTCGAGGCCGGCGTCGAGCGCACGCGCGCCCTCGCGCACGGTCACCACCGCATTCGGCAGCTTGTTCACGGCCACCGCGAGCACCGCGGCGATCTCGGTGAGCCCGCCCCAGATGAAGGCCAGCACGATGATGACCAGCGCCGGCATGTTCAAGAGCACGATCAGCCAGGGGTCGCCGAGCCGGTCGACGAGCTTGAAGCGGCCCATCAGCAGGCCGATGGCGGTGCCGACTGCCATCGCCAGCGTGAAGGCGAAAAACACCCGCAGCAGTGTCACGCCGACCTGGAAGAACAGTTCGCCCGCGCGCGCCTCGTCAATGACCTTTTCGAGCACACGCTCCGGTCCCGGCAACATCTGCGCGCCCGCAAACAGTGACGCCACCCACCAGATCGCGACGAACAAAACGAGCGATGCGAGCCGCAGCATCGGCTAGTCCTTCGTCTGCGGCCGGTAGAAGGTGCCGGGGGCAAGCTCCTTGCCCTGCCCGACCAGCGCCGGGCCGCCAAGCTCGGCGAGCACGCGATAGAGCACACGTGCATCGGCCTCTTCGGCATCGACCGAGCGGTTGGGAATGCCTTGCCGGTAACGGTCGCGGTAGATCTTGAGCTCGGCAGCATCGCTTGTGCCGGTGAGCGGCGCGATACGCTGCCATTCCACGTCAGAGGTCAACATGATCTGCTTGGCTTTGGCCGTTACGTCAAGGAAGCGCGCCACGGCCTCGCGATGGGCCTGCGCCCAGCGCTCGTCGAAGACGTAGCCGATCATCGACAGTTTTCCCTTGGCGCCGAAGCGCGGCAACAGATCCTCGATGTCGGTGACACGGCGGAAGCCCTGCGCCTCCAGGCGCGCGCAGAAATTCCAGTAATTGAGCATCGCGTCCATCTCGCCCTGCTGCATCTTGGCAGCGAGCAGCGCCGGCGCGCCGTAGACGATGCGCGCTTCCTGCTTGAGATCGACGCCCTGCTGCTTCGTTGCCGCCGCAAGCAACAGCCAGCTCTTGTCGATCGGACCGCCCGCGACCGCGAGCGACTTGTCCTTGAGATCGGCGAGCGTGTGGATCGGTGAATCGCCGCTCACCATGACCCCGCCGAGCGCGGTCGAATAAGGATAGAACACGAGCTTGGCGCCGAGATCGCGCTCACGCGAGACCCACAGCCAATCGGCGACGATCACATCCGCGGAGCCGCCGCGCAGGGCGATCTTGCCGGCCTCGGGGCTGGCAAGCTCGAGCGTGTCGATGGTGAGCCCGGCGTCCTTGTCGAACCCGTGCGCGCGCGCCACGTCGAGCTCCCAGGCGACCGTGCCGGTCTTCTGGATCGCGAGCCGGATCGTGTCGGCAAAGGCGGCAGTCGTGACCACGCACACGGCTCCGATCAGCCAGAGCCGCAAGCAGCAAAGAAGGACGCGCGACTTCCCCATGACCGTGTTCCGCCCGGAACTGGTGTGCGCTGCAATGCAATCGACGCGAAGGCGTTCGCCCTTGTTCGCAAGCTAGTTTCAAGTGGTACCGAGTTGCAAGCTGCTAAATTGATGCAGGCTCATGGCTGCGCAGTGCTCTTCCGATCCAGCGTGTGGCACTCTATCATTGCCCGCGTGGGCGGCTCCGGCCGGCGAAGGAGCACTGCAATGACGTCGAAGCAAGTCCGTGCATGGGTCGGTGGCGCTGCCGCGCTGGTGGCTTCGATGACGATGTTCGCCGCATCATCGCCGGCGGCCGAACTCAACGACTATCCGACAGAGGCGCGGGCCGATTACGTCTTCGGTTGCATGAAGACCAATGGCGACACACAGCAGGCGCTGCGCCAGTGTTCGTGCTCGATCGACGTGATCGCCTCGGTCCTTCCCTACGACCGCTACGTCGCGGCGCAGACGGTACTGAGCCTGTCGCAGGTCGACGGCCGCTTCGGTGCCATGTTCCGCGGACCCGAGCCAACAAAGGCTGCCGTGAACGAGCTACGTCGCGCGCAGGCCGAAGGCGAAGTGCGATGCTTCTAGGCAGCATGCGCCTTGTGCCTGTCATTCCGGGCGAGCGCGCAGCGCGAGACCCGGAATCCAGTACTCGCAGCGTATCGTGACTTCTGCGGCGTACCGGTTCCCCCGCTTTCGCGGGGATGACAACCGAGTGTGCGGCTGCGGCAAACGCTGCGGCAAACATTGTGCCGACTGCCCTACATCCCCGCCGCCGGCCATTCGCCTTTGAAAACGTGCTTGTCGATATCCGCGGCGCGCGCGCGGAACGACGCTGCACCGTTCGGCATGTAGGTGAATCGGATGCTCGGATTTTCCGAGATCGAAATGCCGCCGTCCATCGCCAAAACAAGCTCATCGCCCTGCCAGATCTTCAGATCGTCGATGAAGAAGGCCGGGACGTAGAGGTGCGTGACCTGATCCATTTGCAGCCCGGAATTGTTCGGATGACGGATCATGATCTGCGCCGCGCGCGGCGCGCCAGCGGACGCCTCGCCTTCCGGCGCGAACTGCCGGAAGCGCATCTCGCCAAGATTCGCCTGTGCTTCGCTCGCATCCTTGGCTGCGGGCGCTGAGCAGCCGCCGGCCGCTTTCACATAGGTTTTGACCATGTAGAGTTTGCCGTCGCTGAGTTCGGCCACCGCGTGCACGTTGGTGTAGGAGTCCACACGCAGGCGCGTCGAAATCGCGCTGACCCCGGCTTTCGAGCCGAAGGTGAAGACGGCCGCCACCGGCGACGGGTTCTCGTCGATGACGAGAGTCACGGCTTGCAGACGGCGAGCGTCGTCTGCAGGCAGCATCGAGCGGAAGGTGAGCGGGACAATCGCGGCGTCTTCTGCGCGGTACGGCATCTCGAGGGCGATCAGCCCGCTGCCATCGAGTAGCGGTCGATCCTTGAAAATCGAATGCGCGAGATCAGGCCACGGATCCCTGGCCCCGGCTGCGTCCTCGGCGCTGGCGCTACTCGCAAGTGCGACCATGGCGACCGCCGTAGCCATGAAAGCAATGCGCAATGACATCCTCATGACCGGTCTCCTAGCGGCGTGAGGATATATCCTCACTCCCATTCGAGTTCGGCGAAAGCCGCCGTCGCGTTACGAGCATTGTACGCGTCGAACAGCTCCCAGCGTTCACTTTCCGCAGCGCAGGCGGCTTTGACGGCGGTCGTCATCTGGATACCGCGCTTGATCGCGACACGGAGATCGCTCGCGAGGCAATCGAGATATCGGCGTTCATCGGCGAGCCCTTGCAGCCATTGCGTCACAAGAGGCCCATGCCCGGGCACGACGCGTTGTGCCGGAACCTGAGCCAGCGCGTCGAGGACCTTAAGCCAGCCTTTCAGGCTGCCGTCGATGACCGGGACATGGCGCACGAACAAAAGATCGCCCGCAAATAAAGTTCCGGAACGGTGGTCCAATACAGTCAGATCGTTATCGCTGTGCGCTGTAGGCCATGCTGTCAGTGTCAGCGGGCGGTCGCCGAGGTCGATATCGAGCGTATCGGCAATGGTTTGCGTCGGCGCGACGATCTTGACGTCCGCCATCAGCGCATCGCCTAAAAACGCACGAAAATTCGCGAGGTAGTAGGGTCCGTGTGTTGCCAAGGCCCGCGGGAGGTTCTTATGGCCAACAAACTCGGCCCCCATGTTTTCGAATGCTGCATTGCCGAACACATGATCGGGATGCATGTGCGTGTTGATGACGTACCCGATCGGCTTGTTTGTATGCGCGCGAATAGCTGCCAGTAGTCCGCGCCCCTCGCGTACGCTACCGCCGGTATCGATCACCGCGACGGAATTGGATCCGACGACGAATCCAATATTTGCTATCGCGCCTTCGTTATCGCGGTCCATCAGTGCAATAGCACCAAAATGAACGAACACACCGGGGGCCACTTCGCTCACCGCAAGCGGCGGCACGGCGTCCGCCGCGCTCAACAATTGAGCAGCGGCCTGAACGAAGACAACCGCGACGGCAATGCAGTACAGCAGCATCCAGCGGTGCACACTCGCGCGCACGGAGCGGACACTGCGCAATAGATTCGTCGCGTATCGATCTTTTGCAAACATCAAGCTGCACTGCACAAACATTGGGACATTAGAGCGCGGATTAACACTACATTTTTTGTTGCGGCCATAAAAAGCCGGGCCTACAGTTGAGGTCGGTTTCCGGCTTCAAGGGCGTCAGTTGAACGGGAATGCTGACGTCTCTTCGTAGGCTTCGGCGGGGCATCATGTGCCCCAGGTGCCACGCCACGCTGTGACACGCTGTCGGAAGCTCTTCCCAAAGCACGGGTGCCGTTGCACGGCACGTTAAGTGCCGTTGCGCCGGTCAACCCGCGACATTGTCGCAGGGAGGATACGGATGCACAAATTGGTCATAGGAGGCTGCATCGGCACCGTCGCAATGCTCGGTGCCACGGCCGCTAACGCGAACGAAAAATTACAGCAGATGTCGCAGAACCCAAAGGAATGGGTGATGCCGGCAGGTGACTACGCCAATACGCGCTTCTCCAAGCTCAAACAGATCACCGCTGCCAACGTCGGCAAACTTCAGGTCGCGTGGACGTTTTCGACCGGCGTTCTCCGTGGTCACGAAGGCGCGCCGCTGGTGATCGACGACGTCATGTATGTGCACGGGCCGTTCCCAAATCCGGTTTTCGCGCTCGACCTCAAGAATAACGGCAAGATCCTCTGGAAATATGAGCCACGCCAGGATCCCAACGTCATTCCTGTCATGTGCTGCGACACGGTTAATCGCGGCCTTTCCTACTCCGACGGCAAACTGTTCCTGAACCAGGCCGACGCAACGCTGGTGGCTATCGACGCCAAAACCGGCAAGGTGGTCTGGCAAGCCACGAACGGCGATCCCAAGAAGGGCGAGACCGGCACGTCCGCTCCGCTCGTCGTCAAGGACAAGGTCCTGGTCGGCATCTCGGGCGGCGAGTTTGGCGTGCCGTGCCGTTTGAGCGCCTACAACATCAGCGACGGCAAATTGGCGTGGAAGGCCTACTCGTCCGGTCCCGACGATCAGATCCTCGTCGATCCGGTTAAGACCACCGCGCTCGGCAAGCCAGTCGGCAAAGACTCGAGCATCTCGACCTGGCAAGGCGACCAGTGGAAGATCGGCGGAGGCTGCACGTGGGGTTGGATTTCCTATGACCCGCAGCTGAATCAGGTCTTCTACGGCTCCGGCAATCCGTCGACCTGGAACCCGAAACAGCGCCCGGGCGACAACAAGTGGT
Source organism: Pseudolabrys sp. (assembly GCA_036264375.1). GTDB lineage: Bacteria > Pseudomonadota > Alphaproteobacteria > Rhizobiales > Xanthobacteraceae > Pseudolabrys. Next base: position 6,795 of record DATARB010000055.1, on the reverse strand, counting down.
CGATGACCATCTTCTCCCGCGATGCAGACACTGGCATGGCCAAGTGGGTCTATCAGATGACGCCCCACGATGAGTGGGATTACGACGGCGTCAACGAGATGATCCTTGCTGACGTGAATGTCGGCGGGACCAACCACAAGGCGCTCGTCCACTTCGACCGTAACGGCTTTGCCTACACCCTCGATCGCACCAACGGCGCCCTGCTCGTCGCCGAGAAGTACGATCCGAAGGTGAACTGGGCCACCAAGGTCGATATGGACAAGAACTCGCAGACCTACGGACGTCCGCAGGTCGTGTCGCAGTTCTCGACCGAGCAGAACGGTGAAGACAAGAACAGCAAGGGCATCTGCCCGGCTGCGCTCGGCACCAAGGACGAACAGCCGGCGGCCTTCTCGCCGGAGACCAACTTGTTCTACGTGCCGACGAACCACGTCTGCATGGACTACGAGCCGTTCCGCGTCTCCTACACCGCCGGCCAGCCCTATGTCGGGGCGACGCTGTCGATGTATCCGCCTCCGGGCGAAACCCATATGGGTAACTTCATCGCCTGGGACGCCGGCAAGGGCAAGATCGTCTGGTCGAACAAAGAGCAGTTCTCGGTGTGGTCGGGAGCTCTCGCGACGGCCGGCGGCGTTGTCTTCTACGGAACGCTGGAAGGCTACCTGAAGGCTGTCGATGCCAAGACGGGCAAGGAGCTCTACAAGTTCAAGACCCCGTCGGGCATCATCGGAAACGTGATGACCTATGAGCAGGGCGGCAGGCAGTACGTCGCCATTCTCTCGGGCGTCGGCGGTTGGGCGGGTATCGGCCTTGCCGCGGGTCTCACCGATCCGCAAGCGGGCCTCGGTGCGGTCGGCGGCTATGCCGCTCTGAAGGACTACACCTCGCTCGGCGGCCAGCTCACGGTGTTCGCGCTGCCACAGGGCAATTGAACGCCGACGCAGCCTGAACGCAAACCGGTCCGGCGCGCTTCCTTGGGAAGCGCGCCGGGTTTGGCTTGACGACATCGAAAGCGGGCGACGCGACGCACAAAAGGACACCCCGTGAGATCACATGGCTCTGTGGCTGCGACATTGGTCGCGGCAATGCTTGTTATCGCCATCGGTCGTGCCGCCGCTGACGGCTCGGGCGATCCGAAAGCGGTCAAGAACGAAGGCGGCAAGTATTTCGACAAGGATGGGACGCCGACCTACAACGTCGGCAGTGATGGCACGGTCGACTGGTTCACGTATTCCGGTTTCCGCCGCTATCACTCGGACTGTCACGTCTGTCACGGCCCCGATGGCGAAGGCTCGACTTACGCGCCCGCGCTCAAGGACTCGCTGAAATCGATCAGCTACTCCGACTTCGTCGGCGTCGTGGCCAGCGGGCGCAAGAACGTCAACTCCTCGTCGGATAATGTGATGCCCGCATTCGGCACCAATCCGAATGTGATGTGTTACCTCGACGACCTGTTTGTCTATCTGCGCGCGCGCGCGAACGATGCCATCCCGCGTGGACGTCCGGCGAAGCACGAAGACAAAAGCACAGCAGCGGAAGATGCGGAAAAAAGCTGTATGGGCCCCGAAAAGTAGGCGTCGGCCGGCGGCGTACGCGGCAGACGTGACCGGTTGAACGAACGAGGTTGGCTGTGACGATGCTTGCTCATACGCGGCACATTGCGCCGGCGCTGGTTATCCTCTTCGCCTGCGCCGTGGCGATGCCGCTCGCGGCCAGCGCAGTGGTGGCGCAGGACGGGCCGCAAACAGCAACGCCCCCCGGCGGTGCGGCGGGGGGAGCAAAGCCGGAAGCGCCCTTCGAACTGGTCGATCCGAAGGTCCTGCGCGTCTGTGCGGATCCGCATAACATGCCCTATTCTAATACCGAGCTCGAAGGTTTCGAAAACAAGCTCGCCGACCTGATCGCCAAGCAACTGGGCAAAGGCATTTCCTACACCTGGTATCCGAACGCGCCCGGCTTCGTGCGCCAGACTCTCGCGCTCTACAAGTGCGACATCATCATGGGGATGCCGCAGGGCGACGACATCGTCCAGGTGACCAATCCCTATTATCGTACGGCCTACGCGCTCGTGTACAAGGCTGGCAACGGCCTCGACGGTGTCGATACGCTCACCGATCCACGCCTCAAGGACAAACACATCGGCATTGTCGCCGGCACGCCGCCCGCCACCAACATGGTGCTCGACGGGTTGATGGCGAACGCCAAGCCTTATCCGTTGGTCGTCGACACGCGCTTCGATTCGTCGGCTGTCGCCATGGTGAAGGACATCGCGGACGGAAACATCGATGCCGGCGTGTTGTGGGGCCCGCTCGCCGGATACCACGCCAAGCACGCGGGGGCACCGGTCACGATCGTACCGCTCTTGAAGGAGACCAATGGCCCGCGGCTGAGCTATCGCATCGGCATGGGCGTGCGCTATTCCGACCAGGACTGGAAGCGCGACTTGAACCGGCTGATCCGCGAGCAGCAGCCCGTCATCGACGCGCTGCTGCAGAGCTACGGCGTACCGCTGGTGGACGAAAGCAACAACCTCGTCTCCCCGGCCGCAGCAACGAAGTAGCATGAGCGTCGACCGGCGGCGCGCCGCGCTCGTCATTTTCGGCACCATCTTTGGTGCGACGGCATATGCCCGCAGGCCGGCGCGGGCCGACGGAATGGGCCCGCCCGAGCCGGACGATTACCGCGGCGACGAGTATCGTGCGCCGGTGCCGGAGACGCTGCGCGGCGCCCGCGTGGTGACGACGGCCGAGGCAGAGACGATCTGGAAGCGCGGCGACGCCGGTTTCATTGACGTGCTGCCGCGCCCGCCCAAGCCCGCCAATCTTCCTGCCGGCACACTCTGGCGCGACAAGCCGCGATTGAGCATTCCCGGTAGTCTCTGGCTCCCTGATACCGGCTACGGCGCGCTCACGCCCGCGATGGACGCTTATTTGCGCGCGGGACTTGCCAAGGCGAGCGGCGGCGACTCGCGCAAAATGCTGGTGATCTACTGCTTGCACGAATGCTGGATGTCCTGGAACGCAGCCAAGCGCGCCGTCGCGCTCGGCTATAGCAATATCATTTGGTATCCGGATGGGACCGACGGCTGGGAGAAGGCGGGGCTCCCACTTACTCCAGCCACACCAGAGCCGCGGCCGGCCGAGTGAATGGCGGAGAAGGACTTAAAAGAACGAAAAAAGCGAGTCTGCGTTGTCCTAGACTGACATCTACTGGAGGCGACAATGAAAACCAAGAAGCAGCAGTCGAAGAAACAAGACCGGCCAAGGCAGCAGGGAAATCTCGGCCAGAGAGAAGCCCAGCAGGAGCAAAGCAGCCGCTCGGAGATGGGCCGCATGGGCGATCTCAGCAAGTCCGGCAGGGCCGACAAGGCCGGCAAGTCCAAGCAGCAGTCTTAGGCCAGCGTCATGCTCGGCCAAAGCCGGGCATGACGGCTGATACGGAGTTGCGGTAGCCGGAAAAGCTCTAGTGAACCGCCGGGGCCGGGCTCTGCGCGAGCGCCGTGCCCGCGTTGTTTGCGGTCTGCTTGCGCGCGCACACCACTTTGACTTCCTCGTCGTTCGTGAGGTTGCGGCCGATGTCGGTGGACGCGAGATAAGCTTGCCCGTGCATGAAGCAGGTCGCCGGGTTTGCCGACTCCACCGGGGTAAACATCACGTCGATCGCGTTGGTGCGGCTGCAGTCGCGGATGTCCGGGGTCGTGGCCATCGAGCAGATCAGGATCAGGGCGGTCAGCATTTTGAGCTCCAAAAAGTGAGTAGTTAGGGGGCATGTGCTCCCAAGCCGCGCGCCTGACGGTGCAGGCGCGTCGTTTGCAGAGATTGCTACGCAAGAGATGGGCCACAGGCGAAGAATGTCACGCTAAGTGTTTGCTGATGTTTGTGAATTCTTGCGCAATCGGCGAGGCGCCGGGCTTGGCGGCGTGCCAGCCCGTAAAAAAAGCGGCCAGGACGGTATTTAGGGAGGGCGGTTGCGGATCAGATGGCGTAGTGCGCCGTCACCTTATGCTTGAGCCAAGCCCAAGCTTCGAGTTCCCGCGGGCCGGCGGTCTTGTCCACGGCGCTTTGCAAGATGGCGAGTTCGCGCTCGATCCTCTCGCGCGGCAACATATTAAGCCGGCTGACCAAAATTGCGGCTTCGATCACCGCCGCCTGAGCGCGATTGAAACCTCGGAATGGGGCATGCTGAACGGTCCGCACGACACGGCAACGGAACCGGGGGCGCTGCGGGTCCGCCGTCACATCCGTCACAGCGAGTTCCATATGCGTGAGCGCATCGGCCAGGCGCTGCACCGGCACCACGTCCGCATCGACCGTCGGCCAGTCGCGGCGGCCGGTGAGGCAACCGGCGAAAACGCGGGCATCGTCGGTGTGGCTTGCCGTCGCGAAAGGCACCGCTTCGAGATTGTCGAGCGTCGCCGACGGCCGGAACGGCGCGATGATCCAGTCGTCGCCCTCGGCGATCAATCCGAGCGGCGCGATATGCGCGCGGCCGTCGTGGCCGGTGGTGATCACGATGGTTTCGCGGATCAACGGCATCGCTCAGGCTTCGCCCTCGTTGTCGTCGTCCGAACCGACGCCGCGCAAGGTATGCCCTGCCGCGCGCAGCCTTGTGAGGTCCTCCGGATTGCGATCGACCGCGCAGGCCCAGTCGAGCGGCTCGTCCTGCATGTAACGTTTGCCCAGCCGCAAGGCGATCTCGGCCTTGGCCAGTTCGGCGCCGAGATAGAAGGCGTGCGGCCCGTTGCCCTCGACGCCGAGCTTGGGAAACAAAGAGAAAGCATCCCTGGCGACGTGATGCACGCCGCGCGCATAGACGTGGATGCCGTCTTCCGCGGTCTCAATGCGGAAATTTCCGTCGCGCACTTGCGCCGCAAGCGCGGCGATCTCATCAGGCGTGTTGGGGAACGGCTTGCGGTCATGCAGCGATAACAGCGCGCCACCGTAGTCCCTCGGCAAGCTCTCGTCCTCGCGCGCCGCGAACATCATGCGCCGCGCCGCGTCGTGCTCTTGCAGCGTGCGGCGCGTATGCGGGCTCACCTGCACCACCAGCACGTTGCGGATATGCAGTTCCGAGCAGATGCCGAGCAGCGCCGCCGTCACGCCGCCCGAGTCGGCATCGGTCAGCTCTGTGAGATTGCCGGTGCCCATGAGGACGTCGGCATCGGGCAGACGCCGGCGCAATTCGGCATAACGCGCGAGCGACTCCATGAAGCCGAAGTGGATTGGATCGAGGATCGGATCGAGGATCGCCTTGATGCCGCGTCGGTCCGCCAGCTCTGCTGCACGGAGGAGCGAAGCGATATCGCCGTGGCTCGCCGGAATCAGCACCGGCGTCGCGCCGGTGTCGGCGGCGACATCGAGCGTGTGTTCGGTGACGCTGAGGACGAACTGGGCGCCCGCGTCCGCGCCGGCGCGTAGTTCTTTCGGCTCCGCCGAATCGACGCTGACAGCGAAGCCCTCTGACTTGAGCGCGCGCACGGCCTCTTGCAGATGCGGAAAAGGCGTGTCCGGCAGGCATCCGATATCGATCACGTCGGCGCCGGCCGCGCGCATCGCGCGGGCGCGGTTGAGGATGTCCTCGACCCTCAAGGCCGAGGCATCGACGATCTCTGCGAATATGCGGATGTCGTAGCGCGAGAGGTCGAGACCGCGACCTCCCTTGCCGAAGTACGCGGGCAGGTCTTTCAGCTCCTCCGGTCCGCGCTCGAACGGAATGCCGAATTCAGCGCTCAGGCGTGCGAGGTCGGCGCGGCAGCGCCCGGGCACGACGATGCGCGTCGCATCCACCGGACGCGGTACGCGGCGCGCGATGATTGGCTCGGTCATCAGCGCTGCAACCTTGACCCCGACATTGATCACCGACCAGGCGAAGCCCGGGCTCTTCATGCCGGCCAAAACCTTCTCCAGCCGCGGCTGCGCGAGATGCCCGGTGAGAAAGGCGATGCGCTCCATCATGAGAGCTCAGCTTTTCGCCGCGCGAGCGCCTCGCCAAGCTGGGAAAGCGTCTCGACCACGCTGACATCGTCGAAGGTCTTGAGCCGCGCGGTGTGCTCCAGATCGATCTTGCGCGGATAGACCTTGACCATGCCCTTCGGCGCCTCGGTCTCGAGTTCCGGCGCCGTGTCGCAGGCGAACACGATCGACGGCACGCGGCACTTGCCGGCCTGCGCGAACACATTGGTCGCCAGCGTGTCAGAGATGCCGAGCACGCATTTGGCGACCGTGTTGGAGGTGGCCGGTCCGACCACCAGCGTGTGGTAGACGCCGTAATAGAACCCACCGACCGGCGGCGAACTCGCGGCGGTATCGCGGAAGATGCGCGCGGACTTCGGCAGCTTGAAGTCCTGCTTGTACATGCGGATGACTTCCGACGCCGCCCGGCTGACGAACAAGTCGACCTCGTCGAGCTCGCGGATGAGGGCGAGACATTCCTTGAAGAAATGTCCCGATCCCGTCAGGGCCCAGCCCCAGCGCGGCGTTCTGACTTTGGCCATGCGGATGAGTGTAACCCCGTTGCGTCCTGCCGGGGCAAGTCGATGCGCGCGCCGGGTGCGCCGCCGCCGCGGATGGCGGAGGCCGCCGCCGCATACGCTTCAGGCCCGGCGATAAAGCCCGGCGCGCCGCTTGCGGCCAGGAAGCGCGGAAATGCCGGATCGGCCACGCCGTGCGCGGCGAGTTCGGCCGCAGACACAGGCGTGGACGGCGCGCCGTGTTTGACCAGCAGCAGCCGCGTTGCCCCGATGCGGCCGGCAAGCCAGGCGGCGAGGCTGTCCGAGGTGACATCCCACGTGGCCGG
>DATARB010000042.1:0-2292 GCA_036264375.1 Pseudolabrys sp. | reverse complement strand
CCAACATAGTGAACAATCTTCAAAAATTGGTTATGTGAATTGAGCAAGTTTTCGCAATGCGAGCGCCTCGCGATAGGCGGCAAGGCCGCCCTCCACCATGGTGCTGAGCGAAAATTCGGCGCGCACCCGCGCCCGGACCTCTTCGGCGATGCGGTGCGCTTCGCCCGGATCGATCAATGCCGCGCGAATGGCCTCGACCAGCGCGGCGATATCGTCGGGCGGGATGAGGTGCACGGCCTGGGGTCCGAAAATCTCCGGCACGCCGCCGACCTCGGTGGCGATGATCGGCACGCCCGCGGCCGCGGCCTCGAGCACCACATAGGGCAGCGATTCCGCGCGCGAGGGAATGACCAGCATTCGCCCCATGGCGAACGCCTCGCGCGCCGGACGGAAGCCGACGAAGCGCACCTCCTCGGCGAGGCCGAGACGCTCGGCCTGGGCCTTGAGCTTGGAGTCATCGGGGCCTTCGCCGACGACGGTTGCGGTCACCGGGCGGCCGGAGCTCTTGAGGATGGCCAGCGCCTGGATCAGCACGTCGATCGCCTTGACCGGCCGCAATTCGCCGACACAGACGATGTCGGTCGCATCGGGCTCGATCGCGACCGGCTGGAATTCGGCCTTGCCGACGCCGTTGCGCACGATGCGCACCATGGCGCGCGGCGTGCCGATCTTGGCGCGGAACAGGTCGGCGACGTAGCTGCTTTCGAACAGGAAGAGGTCGGTGCGCCAGTTCAAAAGCCGCTCGACCGAGCGATAGAATCCGCCGCTGATGGTGCCGGGACAATAGACCAGCGAGCCGCCGTGCGGCGTATAGGCGCGGATCGCATGACCGTAATTCGGCACCAGGCGTGCCAGCGCTGCGCCCTTGGCGCCGTGGCCATGGAGGACGTCGGGCTTAAGCGCCGCAACCCGGCGCGAGACGCGATGCAGCGCATAGACGTCGAGCGGATTGAGCTCGCGCGGGATGGCGACGCGCTCGAAGCCGAGCGCCAAGCAGGGCGCGAGCTCGGCGAGAATGGTTTCGGCGCGCGCGCCGCCGGTGGTGCTGTCGATGAACAGGCCGACCTGATGGCCGCGCTGGGCCTGGCCTTGCACCAGATCGATCACGTGCCGGAACAGGCCGCCGAGCGGAGCGCGCAAGATATGCAGAATCTTCAGGCTCGCCGGGCCGGATGCGGCTTGCGGCTGCGTCGTCGTGGCGAACGACAGGTCGGTCGCGGCAAGCGCCGGGCGGAGCGGGCGCATATGGCCCATGAAGGAATTCCCTAAAGCTCGTGGCAAAACGTTAAATCCGATTGAGAACTCCACCGGTTAATAAAGCCTCACGCAACGGCCGGCGCCCGCGCGCGGCGCCGCCTTAACCGGATCGCAACCTTAATAGTTTCTGATCAACGGCAGCTTTGAGTTTGTCCGTAGTTCGGTCGTGAGGAGTATCGCCATGAGCGTCGTGTCGCAGTCGGCGCGGGGCAGGGGCCAATTTAACGACGCGGAGTTGGACCTCTCGGCGCTCGGCACGACGCTCTGGCGCAAGCGCTGGAAGATCCTGCGGCCGACGATCCTGGTCGGACTGATCACGCTGGTCGTCGTCCAGGTCATCACTCCCAGATATCAGTCGGAATCGCGCGTCATCGTCGAGGGGCGCGACAACGTCTTTCTGCGCCCCGAAGCCGACAAGGACTTGATGGATCGCAATGCCGTCGACCAGGAGACGGTAACCAGCCAGGCGCAGCTCATCCTGTCGCGCGACCTCGCCAAGGACGTGATCGCCAAGCTCAAGCTCGGCGAATTGCCCGAATTCGATTCGACGATCGGCGGCGTGTCGCCGGTCAAGGCCGTGCTCGGCATGCTCGGCATCATCAAGAATCCGATGAGCATGACGCCGGAAGAGCGCGTGCTCGAAGCCTATTACGACCGGCTCACCGTGTTCCCGGTGGACAAGTCGCGCGTCATCGTCATCGACTTCCTGTCCGAGGATCCGGAACTCGCGGCGCGGGTCGCCAATGCCATCGCCGACGACTATCTGCAGCTGTTGCAAAAGGTCAAACAACAGCAGGCGCAGACCGCGGGCCAGGTGCTGGCCGGCCAGATCGAGACCTTGCGCAAGAAGGTCGTGGAGGCCGAATCCAAGGTCGAGGCGTACCGGGCCAAGTCGGGGCTTTTGGTCGGCAACAACAACACCACGCTTTCGGCGCAGCAGCTTGGCGACATGAACACGCAGCTCGCGGCGGCTCGCGCGCAAAAGACCGACGCCGAGACCAAGGCGAGGCTGATCCGGGACATGCTGAAATCCGG
>DATARB010000021.1:0-17234 GCA_036264375.1 Pseudolabrys sp. | reverse complement strand
TCAACATCACGATGCATTGCCATTTCGGCGGCCGTCCCTTGATGGCGGCGCAGGTCGATCGCATCCTGAAATACATCCGCGGCTTTCCCGGCGTCTGGCTCGTGCGCCACGATGAATTGGCGGAATGGGTCAAGAGCAACGGGATCGAGGAGTGGACGAACCAGGACCGGTTCTTCCCAAAGTCCGCGTAAGGAGTTTTTTCATAGGGCTGCAAAGCCCATGCGGGATCGGCTTCGACGCCGCGCGTCCGCGCCGGGTTCGCCGCGCCGGTCGCCTGCCTGACGTCGCTTGCCATTGAGAAAAACGCGGCTTTTCAGGCCAAATAATTCCCGCACGATTGCCGCGATATCAAAGCGGCTTGCAACCAAAACGTATGCTCCGCATTATTCATCCGATTGCGCGATTCGTCCGGGGGCCCGCAGGGTTGCAAGACGGGATCGCAAGGCTGAATCGCAATGACCATGGAATGCATTATGCCGATCACGCTCCGATTTGCTCTGATTGCTTTGGCGCTTGTGGGGACTTCCGGATCGCTGCGCGCGGCGGAGGACGGAACGCCGGCCCAGCGCAACGCCTGCCGGCCGGACGTCTTCCGCCTGTGCAAGGAATGGATTCCGAAGCACGACGCGATCACGTACTGCCTGCAAAAGAACATCGAACGCCTCAGCCGCGACTGCCGGGCGGTCATGGAAGGCAAGCTGCGGTAACGGCCTCGGCAATCATTGGCCAACCTGATCGAGCACCGAGACCAGCGGGGCGTTGGAGAGCCTTATAAGACCGCCATAGGGCTGATCCATTTCGACGATGAGATAGATCGACGCGGCCACCGACAGTGCGCAGACGAAGAGCACGGCCACCACACTGCCATTGCGCGGCGCAAAGAGTCCGAAGCTCACAAAGATGACGGTGAGCCAGAAGACCAGAATGGTCAGGAACGGCCATTGGATGCTGCTGCCGGTCTGCTCCGCGACCAGCGACCGCGTCAGCGCGATCTCGCTGCCGATTTTCAAAGCCTGCGATTTGATCCAGCGCTGCGTATCGTTCTGCGGGCTCAGCTCCGAGAGTTTGTGCAAAATGACCTCGCCGCCGCGTCCTTCGTTGATCGTCTCCGGCCTCAGTTCCTTCGTGTCGCCCTCGGGCCAGATTGCGCGGACCTTCGCCATGATGCTTTGACGCAGCAGGTCCCGGGCCCCCCGGGCTTCGGGCCCGTATTCGACCATCAGGCGATCGAGCACGATCGCGTTGGCGGCGACGCGTCTAATTTCATTGTTCTTGGTATCGAAGGACGAATTGGCCGAGGCGATCAGCAGGCCCACGACGAGCGCCGACAGCGTGGCGAGCATGCCCATCGCCACCCGGATGACGTCCTTCGATTTATCGCTCAGGTGATGTTTGGGCAGAACGCCTTCGAGAAACATGCCGAACAGCGCGCCGCCCAGAACGCACGCAAATACGATTCCGCCGATCGCCAGCGCGCCCATGTCGCGACCTCCAGATCGAAATGGGAGCATATTCTCTGGCAACGTCCAGCGTCCGCAGGTGGCAAAAGGATTACCCCTCGGCGGGCGCAGCGGGGCACACGGCAATACCTGTTGTTCCGTCGACATGTCCCATGACGCGGACAATGCCATGCCGGTAGATGAGCGCCGCAACGGCGACGCAGATGCCGAACCAATCCACACGCTTCAGCATTATCCCAAGGGCCTAACGGTGTTGGAATATTGCGATGCAAATACCAGTCGAAATCACTTTCCATAATCTCGACTCGTCGCCGGGCGCGGAAGCGGCGATCCGCGATCACGTGGAGCGGCTCGAGCGCATCTACGAGCGCATGACCGCCTGCCGCGTCTGCGTCGATCAGAGCAACCGGAACGCCAACGACACCATTCCGCCGGTTGTGCGCATCGAGATCGTGGTGCCCGGTCACGACGATATCGTCGTCTCGCATGAGCCCGCGCATCTCCAGCGCCGGTTCCAGGCGCCCGACTTGCACAACGCGATCAACGAGGCCTTCCGCATCGCCGAGCGCCGCCTGTCCAAGTTCAAGGACAAGCGTTCCAATCACGGCATCGCCGAGCTCTCGCACGAGGCGGCAAACGAATTCCGCGGCCAGATCGCGGAGCTGACGCCCGGCGATGATCACGGATTCCTGATGACGAAGGAAGGCGGCCTGCTGTACTTCCATCGCAACAGTTTGCTCAGCGGCGACTTCGACGAACTGCATCGCGGTGACGGCGTCAGCTACGTGGAGACCATGGGGGATACCGGGCCCATCGCCAGCAAGGTGCGGGTGCTGGACACGCGTGCCTAGAAGCCCTGCATAAGAAAACCTCATGATGACGCGCCGGCCGCTCATCATTTGAGCCGCCCGGCCGGTCAGCTCTGCATGCCCGGAATGGAGCCATTCAGCCCCCGGCCTAGTTGCCAGGCCCGGCAGCGTGTAGAGGGTCGCGCATCGTTAAAGGGTCCGCGCGCGCGGACAGGATTAAAGCACTCAATGATCTCGATCCGCTCGCCGCGAGCGCTGCCGTTGCTCGTCGCCGGCACCATGTTCATGGAGCAACTCGACGGGACCATTCTCGTCACGGCGCTTCCCAACATTGCGCATTCGTTCGGCGTGACGGCGGCCGAGCTCGACCTCAGCGTCTCCGGCTATCTTGTCACATTGGCGGTGATGATCCCGGCGAGCGGCTGGATCGCCGATCGCTTCGGTCCCAAGCGCATCTTCGGCATATCGATCGCCATTTTCGTCATCGCCTCGATCCTCTGCGGGCTGAGCCATTCGATCTGGGAGCTGGTCGCCGCGCGCATCCTGCAAGGCTTCGGCGGCGCGACCATGGTGCCTGTCGGGCGGCTGATCGTGCTGCGCGGGACCGACAAGAAAGATCTGATCAAAGCCATCGCCTATCTGACGTGGCCGGCCTTGAGCGCGCCCCTTCTGGGGCCGCCGCTCGGCGGCCTGCTCACCACCTACGCCTCATGGCATTGGATCTTCTACATCAACGTCCCGCTCGGCGTGATCGCGCTATTCCTCGTCTGGAAGATCGTCCCGCACGCCAAGCCGGCCGCCGGCCGCGGCTTCGACCTCGGCAGCTTCTTCCTGATCGGCTCGGCGAGCCTTGGCTTCCTCTATGACATCGAGCTGCTCGGCCGTCCCGACAGCGGCTTCGCGGCGAGCGTGGCGCTTCTGGCGCTCGCGGCCGTCTTCACGGCCCTCGCCATCCGCCGCGGACTGTCGCGGCCCGAACCGCTGATCCCGTTTTCCGCCTTCAAGGCGCTGACGTTCCGGTTGTCGATCCGCGGCGGCGGCGTGTTCCGCGCCTGCCTGTCCGCCGTACCGTTCCTTTTGCCGCTGCTCTTCCAGGTCGGCTTCGGTCTCGACCCGGTCACCTCCGGCACGCTTCTTCTCGCGGTATTCGCGGGCAATCTCGGCATGAAACCGGCGACGACCTGGGTGCTGCGCACCGTCGGATTTCGCCGCGCGATGATCGGGAGTGCCGTTGTTGCATTGGCTACGATGCTCGGCTGCGCGGCGTTGACGGCGAGCACGCCGCATTTGGCGCTCGTGGCACTTCTGTTCGTCAGCGGTCTTGCGCGATCGATGCAGTTCACGACCGTGAGCACGCTCGCTTTCTCCGACGTGCCGAAGCCGCAGATGGCCGGCGCCAACACGATCTTCAGCATGCAGCAGCAGGGGGCGAACGCCTGCGGCGTCGCCGTCGCCGGCGCGATCGCCCGCCTGGCCTCCTATGCGCGCGGGGAGGGCGCGGCGCAGAGCGCGGCGGATTTCCACATCGCGTTTCTCGCCATTGCCGTCATCGCCCTGATCGCGTCGATCGACTTCTTCCGCGTGCCCAAGAGCGCGGGGGCGGAGCTGCATTGACGGGCGCCTCACGTGCGCGCTTAGCCCTCCCCTGAAGACTGAAGCCCGGGCGAACGGAGCGAAACCCGGGATTCACGAACACCAGCGCCGCCCCGGATTTCGCTGAGCCTGTCATCGGGCCGCGCTTCGCGCGGACCCGTTGGCTTAACCGGGCTACGGCCAATCCGGGCTTCGCCCTCCCGACAACGCGAAATATCCTGCGCTTTCCACCCCTTCCGGCCCGGCGCATACTGGCTCCGATCTGGGAGGAAATAACAATGACGCTCGCCGAAGCGCGCGCGCCCGACCGCGGGGCCTCTTTTCCCGTGGCCGCGGTCCCGCGCGACTACAATTTCGCCGCCGACGTACTTCAAAGCAATCTCGCCGCCGGCCGCGCCAACAAGGTCGCCTATATCGACGCGCGCGGCACGCACACCTATGGCCAGCTTGCCGACCGCGTCGCGCGCTTCGCCGCCGCGCTGCGCGGGCTCGGACTGCGCCGCGAAGAGCGCGTGCTGATGGCGCTCACCGATACCATCGACTGGCCGACCGCGTTTCTCGGCTGTCTCAAGGCCGGTATCATCGCCGTGCCGGTGAATACGCTGCTCACCGAGGACGACTATCGCTTCATGCTCGCCGACAGCCGAGCCAAATGCCTGGTCGTGTCGGAAGCGCTGTTTCCCAAGTTTGAAACGCTCATCGCCGAGAGTCCGGACCTCGAGCACGTCATCGTCTCGGGCGAGAACCCGCACGGCTACCGGCTGTTCGAGGATCTCATCGGCGCGGACGATCCGGAGGATTACACCGCGCCGACCACCTGCGACGACATGGCCTTCTGGCTCTACACGTCGGGCTCCACCGGCAAGCCGAAAGGCGCGGTGCATGTGCACGGCAGTCTCAAGCTCACCGCCGATCTCTACGGCACGCCGGTCGCCGGGCTGAAGGAAAGCGACGTCGTCTATTCGGTGGCCAAGCTGTTCTTCGCCTATGGCCTCGGCAACGCGATGACGTTTCCGCTCACGGCCGGCGCGACGGTCGTGCTCCATGCCGACCGGCCGACGCCGGACGGCGTCGCGGCGCTTCTTCGCAAACATCCGATCACGGTGTTCTTCGCGGTGCCGACGTTTTATGCCGGCTTTTTGGCGAGCCCGAATGCCCCGCAGCGCTCCGACGTGAAGATGCGACGCTGCCTCTCCGCCGGCGAAGCCTTGCCGGAAGAGATCGCGCGGAAATGGGCCGAGCGCTATGGCGTCGAGATTTCCGACGGCCTTGGCACCACCGAGATGCTGCACATCTATCTGACCAACCGTCCGGGTGCGACCAAGTACGGCACAACGGGCAAGGCGGTGCCTGGTTACGAGATCAAGCTCATCGGCGAGCACGGCCACGAGGTTCGCCGCGGCGAAATGGGCGAGCTTTATGCGCGCGGGCCGACCAGTGCGATCATGTATTGGAACAACCGCGAGAAGTCGCGCGCGACCTTCCAAGGGGAGTGGACGCGCTCCGGCGACAAGTACATCGAGGACGAGGACGGCTATTACGTCTGCTGCGGCCGCCAGGATGACATGCTGAAAGTCTCAGGCATGTATGTGTCGCCCTTCGAGGTCGAAGCGGCGCTGTCGTCGCATCCGGATGTGCTCGAGGCCGCGGTGGTCGGCTGGTTCGACGAGCAGCGCCTGATCAAGCCGAAGGCGTTCGTCGTGCTCAAGCTGCCGGACAAAGCGAGCGAGGAACTCGTGCGCGTGTTGCAGGAGCACGTGAAGCAGAAACTCGCGCCGTACAAATACCCGCGCTGGATCGAGTTCCGCGCCGATCTGCCGAAGACCGCGACGGGGAAAATCCAGCGGTTCAAGTTGCGGGCGGAGGGGAAGGCCTAACCATTGTCATCACCGGGCCGCCGCGAAGCGGCGAGACCCGGTGATCCCGTTCAGGCAGGCACTGTGCCATCCTGAGCGAGATGGCATCGGAAGTCGGGCTTGCCCGACTTCCGCATTATTTAAGCACCGCAAGTCGGGTAAACCCGACTTGTGGTGACAAGCCCGGCCATGACAACTGAGAGACTGCGGTTCGAATGACTCTTCCCGACTCCGGCTTCCTCACCATCGCCTCGCAGCGCCTCGAGTACCGCATGATCGGCCCGCGGCCGGATCAAGCGCCGGCCATCGTCATGCTGCACGAAGGCCTCGGCAGTGTCGGGCTGTGGAACGACTTCCCCGACAGGCTGCAACGGGCCACCGGCCTCGGCGTCTTCGTCTATTCGCGCGCGGGCTATGGCCAGTCGTCTCCCGTCGCGCTGCCGCGGCCGCTGACTTACATGCACGACGAAGCGCGCGACGTGCTCCCGGCGCTGCTCGACGCGATCGGCCTTCAGCGCGGACTTCTGCTCGGCCACAGCGACGGCGCCTCGATCGCGGCGATCTATGCCGGCACGCATCAGGATCATCGTCTCGGCGGGCTCATCCTGATCGCGCCGCATTTCTTCACCGAGGACGTCGGCATCGCCGCCATCGCGGAGGCGCGCGAGGCTTACGAGACGGGTGACCTGCGCGCGCGCCTGTCACGCTGGCATGCCGATGTCGACAGCGCCTTCCTCGGCTGGAACGGCGCCTGGCTCGATCCCGACTTCCGCAAGTGGGACATCACCGGGCAGCTTGGCTACATCCGCGTGCCGATGCTGATCGTGCAGGGCGAGGGCGACCAATACGGCACGGTAAAGCAGGTCGAGGCGGCGCAGCAGGATTGCTATTGCCCGGTCGAGGTGGCCCTCCTGCCCGGCGCCAACCACAATCCGCCGCGCGAGGCGCCGGAGGCGACGCTCGCGGTGATTTCGGATTTCGTCAGCCGCGTGGCGCAGGCCAACGATTGGGCCATTACGGGCTGACATTCCTCTGTCGTCCCGGCCAAGCGAGCGGTAGCGAGCGCGAGCCGGGACCCATAACTCCAGACTTTTCGATAGACTGCGGTGTATGGGTCCCCGCCTTCGCGGGAACGACAGTAAAGCCGAATCAATTCGGCTGGATGCCGGCCTGCGCGATCACGGCGCTCCAGACTTTGGTCTCGCTGCGGATATAAGCCGCGGCGTCATCCGGCGTGCCGCCGACCGCGCGCAGATTGAGCGCCGCGAAGTGCGCCTGCGCTTCCGGGCTCTTGAGCGCTTCATTGATCGCCGCGTTGAGCTTGGCGACGATCGCCGGCGGCGTCTTCGGTGGCGCGGCCAGCGCATTCCACGAGGCGGAGGTGAATCCCTTTACGCCGGCCGCTTCGTCCACGGTCGGAACGTCCGGCAAAGTGGCGATGCGCTTGTCTGCCGCCACCGCGAGAATGCGGGCATTGTTGGACTGATGCAGCTTGATCGCCGACGCCACCTCCATGAAGATCATGTCGACATGGCTGGCGATGAGATCGTTGAGCGCCGGCCCCGTCCCCTTGTAGGGCACATGCTCGAGCTTGATGCCGGCCATGCGCTCGAGCAAGGCGGCGGTCAGATGCGACGTCGTGCCGATGCCTTGCGAGGCGTAGTTGATCTTGCCCGGGTTGGCCTTGGCATAGGCGATGAACTCCTGAAGCGTCTTGGCCGGGAAGTCCGGGCGCACCAGCAGCACGTTCGGGATCGTCGTCATGATCGCCAGCGGCACGAACTTCGCCGGGTCATAGTTTAATGTCTTGTAGAGCAGGGGATTGATGGTCAGCGGCGCCGGCTGCGCCGCCAGCAGCGTGTAGCCGTCCGGATCGGCATGGAAGGCGTATTCGGCGCCGATGTTCCCGGCTGCGCCGCCGCGATTTTCCACCACCACAGGCTGGCCGAACTTGCGCTGCAGGCTGTCGGCGACGATGCGCGTGACCACGTCGACGGCGCCGCCCGCCGGCACGCAGACGACGATCTTGATCGGCCGGTTCGGGTAATTCGCCGCGGCGTCCTGCGCCCATGCGGCCGACGTGAAGTACAGCGCGCACGCCGTCAATAGTGCGAGGACTCGCATTCCGTCGTTCCTATTTTGCGTCACCGGCTACGCCACGCGCGCCAGCTTCTCCGGCGGAAGCTTGAGATCGAACACGCGCATCGCGTTGCCGCCCAGGATATTGCGCTTGGCATGCTCGTCGAGGAAGGGCAAGTCGTAAATAGTACTCGGCAGATCGAAGTCCCAATGCGGGTAGTCCGACGAGTACAGAAGCTGCGTTTCCGCTTTGATCATGCGGAAAGTCTGCTCCAGCGCCGCCGCGTCGGTGATCTCCATCGGCTGCGAGGAGAAAAACATCTGCCGCATGTAGTCGCTCGGCTTCTGCTTGAGGGCCGGCGCCTCCGACGAGCGCATCATGTACTCGTTGTCGAGCCGCTGCATCATGAAGGGGACCCAGGCGAGCCCGCTTTCGATCCAGATCACCTTGAGCTTGGGGAACCGCTCCGGCAGGCCGTTCATGATCCAGTTGGTGAGGTGCACCATATTGAAGAAAACGAAGCCGAGGGCGTGTACGGAGATGAACTTGTTCATCATGCCCATCGCCTGATCGTTCCAGTTGTAGCCGGCATGGAACGCGAGCGGCAGGTTCATCTCCTCGAGCAGCGCGTAGGTCTTCATGTAGGCGTTGTGCTGCACCGGCCGGTGCCGCGCGCTGGTGACCATGAAGCCGGCGACGCCCTTGGCCTCGCCCATCTCCTTCACCATGCGGTAGGAGGCTTCCGGATCGTTAAACGGCAGATAGAGCATCGATCGGATGCGCGGCTCGTGCGAGAGCACGCGCTCGGTGAGCCAGCGGTTATAGGCGCGCGCCAGCGACACCTCGACCTCGATCTGAGGATGCAAGCCGAGCTGCAGCATCGGCGAGGGGAATAACACCGCGACGTCCACGCCCATGGCGTCCATCCAGCGCTTGGTCAGCGTGATGTCACGATGCTTGTCGCCCTCGGCCTTCTCGAGCTTGCGCAGCGGATAGCGCGTCACACGCCCGCCCATGTCCTGATAGCCGACGCCGCCCGGCATCACGCCGTTGCCGCGCGCGCCGGTCTGGCTCGCGCTCATGGCGAGCTGCTGCAGCACCGGATCTTCCACGTATTCGAGGATCTCGTGGAACGATTCGAGCTCGTAGTGATGCGAATCGACATCGACGATGGGGAAGTTCTTGTAGCCGCGCTCGGCCGCCTGCTTCGCCGCGTGCGCGAGCAGCTTCGAGGTGTCGAATTCCTCGACCGCCTGGCTGCGGAAATCACTGAGGGGAAGGTCCATTGTGTTTAGTCCATTTGAATTGTTGCGGACTTCACTTTTCCGCTCGTCCCCGCGAAAGCGGGGACCCAGCGCTGGATTCCCGCTTGCGCGGGAATGAGCGGAGTGGGTGTCGAGCGGACTGATTCATCTCTTATCGCCCCGACCAGGCCTGCCACATGCCGAGCTCGAACAGCTGCAGGTTCACCGCCTTGAGCATGGCGCTCACCGTCACCATCACCTCGGTCGCTGTGGCCGCATCGGCGGGGAAAGCCGCGAACGCGCCCTCGCTCTCCGCCGCGCGTTCGGCATAAAGCTTCACGGCCTTGGCCAGCATGGCCTGGATGTCGGCATCGCTGACGCGCTCGGCGGCGGGGATGCGTGCTTTAGCCCGCGACGACATAGATGTCCTCCCCGCGCCGTATGACGTCGAAACTCTTCAGCTTGAGGCTGCGGTCGCCGACGCAGGCGCCGGTTTTGAGATCGTATTCGTAACCGTGCCAGGGGCAGACGAAATGCATGTCCTTGCCGAAGCGCTGGCCGTGCCAGGTGCGATCGGGGCCGAGCACGTCCTCGACCTGGTGCATCATCACGCCTTCGCAGGCGGGGCCGCCTTGATGCAGGCACAGGTTTTCATATGCATAAAACCGGCCTTCCCAATGGAACACGCCGATCTCGCAGCCGTCGTGGCTCACGATGCGGCGTTCGCCGTCGGCGAACTGCGCGATCTTGTCGACAAAGATTTCCGGCATTCCTCAGTCGTCCTCCTTGTTCTTGGTTCTTGCCCAGTGGCCCGCCGCTTCAGGGCTTGACGGGAAAAGTATGACATTGAAATGCGTGACGCTGCAATGAAGGGAGTTGCTGAGCGTGGCGCAGCGTAGCTTCCTATCCCTCTCCCCGTTCTTTACGGGGAGAGGGTGGCGAGCGCCGGCCTAAGCGCGTTTACGGCGGCGCGTTACGCAAATGCCACTTCACCAAATCCGAAAGCAGTGTTGCGCAGACGCGCATTGCCGGGGCGCGCGGCCTTACGCATGGTGGGCCCGCATTCAGGGGAAAGGGTGACGCGCGTGGACTCATGGACAATGCTGACGGCCATCGCCGCCGCTTTCCTGCTGGCCGGATTCGTCAAGGGCGTGATCGGCCTCGGTTTGCCGACCGTCGGCATCGGTCTGCTCGGGCTCGTGATGACGCCTGCGCAGGCGGCAGCCGTGCTCATCGTGCCGTCGCTCGTGACCAACGTCTATCAATGCGTGGCCGGCGGCGGATTGCTTGCATTGGCAGGGCGGCTGTGGCCGGTGCTCGCGGGTCTTTGCATCGGGACATGGATCGGCGCCGTGCTTTTGCCGAACGGCGCAAGCGACGCGGCAACGATGTGGCTCGGTGTCGCGCTGATAATCTATGCCGCGCTCGGCCTGTTCCGCGTGCACTTCAAGGTGCCGCCGCGCTCGGAAACCTGGCTCGGCCCGATCATGGGCGCGGCCACCGGCGCCATCACCGTCGCCACCGGCGTGTTCGCGCTTCCCGGCGTGCCCTATATCCAGGCGCTCCAGTTCGAGCGCGACAAGCTCGTGCAGGCGCTCGGCATGTCGTTCACCGTCTCCACCGTCACGCTGGCGATTGCGCTGTCGCATGCCGGCGAGATGCACGCCTCACTCATCGCGCCCTCGATCGCCGGCCTTGTCGCCGCGATCCTCGGCATGGGACTGGGACAAATCTTGCGCGGCATGGTCAAGCCGGAGACCTTCCGCGTGGTCTTTTGCCTCGGGCTGCTTGCGCTCGGTGTGCATCTGGCGGTGCACGGCCTGATGTGATGGACTAACGGTCCCGCCCGCTCCCGGACCAGGACATCGCAATGAAAATCGTCGATCTCTCCCATGTCATGAACGTGCATACGCCCGGCTGGGTCGGCTATGCCGGCAACAAGATGTACTACGCGCAGAACTTGCAGACGGTTCGGATCGTCGCGCAACGCATCGACACCGCGCTGCATGTCGGCACGCATTTCGACGGCGCCATGCACGCGACCGACAATCCGAACGGCGACATGGCGCACCTGCCGCTCGATTATCTCTGCAATCGCGGCGTCGTGGTCGACATCTCCAGGCACATGCACGACTGGGCGGTGATCACGCCGGAGATCATCGAGTCGGCAGGCGCCGATATCCGCGAGGGCGACATCCTCATCCTGCACACCGGCTGGCACAAGCATTATGAAGGCCAGCCGCAGCAGGATCTGGTGAAGTACTTCTGCTATCACCCAGGGCCCAGTCTCGAGACGCTGCACTGGATGCTGAAGAAGAAGATCAAGTGGTGGGCGATGGACACCGGCTCGTGCGACCACGCCATGAACACCTCGATCCGTTACATGCGGCCGGACCTCGCCGAGGAGTTCACCAAGAAGCACGGCAAGACGCCGGGCGAGTTCTTCGGCACCTTCGAGTACACGCACAAGAAATCCGGCCGGAAAGTTTCCGCCGATGTGTTCCCCTTCCACAATTGGGCGTTCCAGGAAGGGCTCTTGCATGCGGAAAATATCGGCGGTGACATCGAGCTGATGCTCGGCAAGCGCTGCCTGATCGGCGCCTTCCCCTGGCGCTACGAAGGTCTGGAAGGCTGCCCCTGCCGCATCGTCTGCTTCCTCGATACCGACGAGTCCGTTGAAGCGGTGGGCGACGCCGCGAAGGCGATTTTGCATCGGGGGTAGTTGTTTAGGGTATCCGCGCCGCATCCGCTCATTCCCGCGCAAGCGGGAATCCAGCGCTGGGTCCCCGCTTTCGCGGGGACGAGCAGATTAGGCGGATGCCAATCTCACATCCGCCTTCTGGCTCTGCAGCGTCGCCTGAATCGCCTCGCGCAGTTCGCCGTAACGTTCCTTCGGCCACTGTGCCACGTGGATGTCGGCCAGCAGCTTGGCCGACTTGCCGAACACCGCGATGCGGTCGCCGACGGCAATGGCTTCCTCCAACTGATGCGTGATCAGGATCGCGGTCGAACCGCATTCGCGCGCCAGCGCGAGAAACGTCTCGCGCAATTCCGCCGCCGTCACCTCGTCGAGATGGCCGAAGGCCTCGTCCGCCAACAGAATCTCCGGCTGCACCGAGAAGGCGCGCGCGATCGCCACGCGCTGGCGCATGCCGCCGGACAGTTCATGCGGATAGGCATTGGTGAAGCTGCCGAGGCCGAGCTTGTTCAGCCACATCAGCGCGCGCTCGCGCTGCTCGGCCTCCGGCAGCCCGATCAGCTCGAGCGGCAGCTTGGCGTTGTCGAGCGCCGAGCGCCACGGCAACAGCCGGTCCTGTTGGAACACGGTGGCCATCTTGCCGCGGAAGTAATCGAAGTCGGAGTAGGGGCTCTTGTCGCCGATATGGATCGAGCCTTCGGTCGGCGCCTCCAGGCCGATCATGAGATCGAAGAAGGTCGATTTGCCGCAACCGGTCTGGCCGACAATGGCGATGACTTCCTTCGGCGCGATGGTCAAGTCGAGCCGGTCGATGGCGACCACGGCCTGGCCGCTGGTGGCCTGGCGGAACACCTTGCGCAGCCCGCGCACGTGGATGGGCAAAGGGCCGCTCATGTGCGCCACCGCTCTTTCTTACCCTCCCCCTCGTGGGGAGGGTCGACGCGCGAAGCGCGTCGGGGTGGGGGGCTTTGGCGAAACGCGATTACCCCCGACCCCTCCCCGCAACGGGGAGGGGAGAAGCGGACGCCGCTGCACCATCCGTTCATGTGCGCCACCGCAACAGGCGCGCTTCCACCCGCGCCACCAGCGCTTCGAGCAGGAACAGCAGCGCCACCAGAACGATGGTCCAGGCGAACACGTCGGAGACCGAGAACAATTCCTGCGCCACCGAGAGCTGATGGCCGATGCCGGTTACCGCGCCGACCAGCTCGGCGATGGTGACGACGCGGATCGCCAGGCTGATGTTCACCTTCCAGCTCGTGAAGATGGTCGGCACGATCGCCGGCAGCATCAGCTTGACGAAGAACTGCAGCGCCGTCGGCCGGAACGACCGCATCATGGAGCGCAAATCGCGCGGCACGTTGTGCATGGCGTCGAGCGTGTCGACCAGGAACACCGGGCCGCACACGACCACCAGCACGAAGCCGATGCGGAATTCGACGCCGGGAAACCACAGCACCGCGAACAAAATCCATGAGACCACCGGCACCGCCATGAGGATGCGGATCATCGGGTGCAGGTAGTTGTTGAGCGCTTCCGAGCGGTACATCGCCATCGCCAGCGCGAGACCGAACACGAAGGACGCGATCAACGCCGCGACGACACGCGCCAGCGTGACGGCGATATCGATCGGCGTGATGGTGGCGATGCTGCGCGCAATGCGCACCAGGCTCGGGATCGCGAAAGGCGGAATCCCGAGGTACGGCGCGAGATGCGACAGGATCTCCCAGACGATGGCGAAGACGAGAAGGGAAATGAAAGTCTGCCGCGGAAAGCTCAGGCTCGGGACAGACTTCGCGTGTTCCTCAGTCGAAATGCTCACGCGGCGTGCTCACGGCGCATACATGATCTTCGCGTCCGGCATCTTCTCATAGAAGCCGGCCTTGACCGCGCGCTCCATCATGTCGGTGATGGACTTCTTCGTCTCCGGATCCCAGGCGGGCTTGACGATCATCTGCAGGCGCTTGCTCTCCACCGCGGCGGTGAGGATGCCCGGCGGCAGCTTGAGCGTGTCGTTGGCGATCTTGTCGGCGGACGCCGTGTCCTTCTGCATCACGTCGGCAACGTCCGCGAGCGCGGCGAGCAGCATTTTCGGCCCGTCCGGCACGCGCTGGATGGCATCGGCGCGCATGGCCGGCACGATCTCCCATCCGGCTTCGCCGGTGATGTCCTTCCAGCCTTCGGCGCCGTTGAAGATGACGTGCCAGTCCGGGTTCTGCTTGGCGATGATGCTGGCGAGCGGCTCGATCACCAGCGCCGCATCGACGCGGCCAGCCTCGAGCTGCGCGCGCGCCACCGCGAAGTTGGCGTTGACGACGGTGATGTCCTTGCCGAGGTCGATGCCCTTCGCGGTCGCGTACATCTTCACCACCTGGAACTGCGAACCGCCCATGTCGATGGCGAGTTGCTTGCCCTTCAGGTCGGCGAGAGACTTGATCTTGTCGTCCTTGGCGAAAATGACGAGATCGGCCAGCGTGAAGCCGGTGCCGAAAATGCGCACCGGCACGCCTTCCTGCGCCAGCTTCTGCAGGACGGTTGGTCCGCCAATCAGCACATCGGTCTCGCCGGTGGCGAAGCCGGCATAGAACGCCGAGATCGACGGATAGGCATGGATGTCGAGCTCGAAACCGTGCTTGGCGTCGAGGCCGCGCGCTTTCATGATGTTCCAGACCAGCGGATTGAACACCGGCAGCGTCAGGCTGGACACTTTGATGACCGGCTTCTGCTGCGCCTGGGCGCCGCTGCCTATAAATCCGGCTGCAGTGATTGCGAATGCTGCAGCGACAGCGCCGAAGCCGCGGCGCGACATCATGGGCATGGACACGTCCCCCTATTGGTTTGAAGGCGCGTGGTCATTTCGTGCCACGGCCCGATTTTACGCTGCGCATTGGAGCGCTGTTGCGCCGGAAACCGCAATTGTTTTTCTGCCGCATGGTCACGCAAAGTCCGCACACGTTACGCTAACGTTGCGTCGATACCGGCAATAGACTTTACTCCGCTTTCGTTTGTGTGCAAATAATTCTCTCCGGTAAACTGGAGCAGGCAATGCCGCATATCTCCGCGCCGGATGGCACAACGCTGTACTACGAGGAGGCAGGCCAGGGCACGCCGGTCATTTTCGTGCACGAATATGCCGGCGACTATCGCACCTGGGAGCCGCAGATGCGGCATTTCTCCCAGGCGCATCGCTGCATCACCTACAGCCAGCGCGGGTATCTTCCCTCGGACGTTCCCGCCGATGGCGCACGCTACGGGCAGGACATCGCCCGCGACGACGTGGTGGCGGTATTGGATGCTCTCAAGATCGACAAGGCGCATGTCGTGGGCCATTCGATGGGCGCCGCCACCGCTCTGCATGTGGGCATCAAATATCCGCAGCGCTGCCTCTCGGTGACTGCGGCGGGCTGCGGTTACGGCTCGAGCCCCGATCCGAAGATCGTCGAACAGATGCGCGCCGCCTCGCGCGAGACCGCGAAAATGTTCGAGACCGAGGATTTCGCCGTCTCTTCCGCGCGTTACGCGGATGGTGCGACACGTCAGACGTATAAGAACAAGGACCCGCGCGGCTTCGCCGAATTCGCCAAGATGCTGAGCGAGCATTCGCAGACAGGTCATGCGCTGACCATGCTGCATCTCCAGGCCAAGCGGCCGACGCTGTGGGAGATCGAAGCCGAGCTGAAGACATTTTCCGTACCGCTCCTGGTCATCGTCGGCGACGAGGACGACTGGTGCGTGGACGGCAGCGTTTTCCTGAAGCGTACGGTGCCGACGGCGGGCCTGCTCGTCATCCCGCGCTCGGGCCACACCATCACCAGCGAGGAGCCGGCGGCGTTCAACGCCGCGCTCGCTGACCTGTTCGCTCTATCCGAAGCCGGCCGCTGGATGGCGCACCGGCCCGCGGCACAATCTTAAGCCCCAAACGGAGAGATTCGGTATGGACCTCAAACTCAACGGCAAGACCGCCGTCGTCAGCGGCGGCAGCGAAGGCATCGGCAAGGGCATCGCGCTCCTATTGGCCAAGGAAGGCGTCGATGTCGCGATCTGCGCCCGCCGCAAGGAGCCGCTCGAAGCAGCGGCCGCCGAGATCGCCAAGGCGACCGGCCGCAAGATCGTGCCGATCACCGCCGATCTGCGCAGTGATGCCGACGCCAAGAAATTCATCACCGAGGCGCACAAGGCGCTCGGCCGCATCGACATCCTCGTCAACAATGCCGGCTCGGCCGCCGGTGGCGTCATCGAGCATCTCACCGAGGACGACTGGGAAAAGGGCCTCCAGCTCAAGTTCATGGGCTATGTGCGCTGCCTGCGTTACGCGCTGCCGCTCATGGTCAAGCAGGGCGGCGGCCGCGTCGTGAACCTGATCGGCAATGACGGCGTGAAGCCGTCTTATTGGGAAATCTGCCCGGGCGCCGCCAACGCCGCGGGGCAGAACCTCACGGTTTCGCTCGCCGGCCAGTACGGCAAGGACAAGATCACCTTCGTCGCCGTCAATCCGGGTCCGGTGCGCACCGAGCGCTGGGCCGGCCTGGTCGATGCCATGGCGCGCGACATGAAGATCCCGCGCGAGGAGGCCGACAAGCTCGCGCCGGCCTCGATTCCCGTTGGACGCATCGCCGAGGTCGATGAAGTCGCATCGCTCGTCGTGATGCTGGCGTCTCCGCTGATGGAAATGGTCAACGGCACGATGATCGAGATCGACGGCGGCCAGGACAAGCCGTTGATGGATCGCTTCCGCGACAAGCCGCGGGGGTAACTGCGTCGGGCGTGCCTCTTGTCTGTCATTCCGGGACACGCGCGAAACGCGCGTGGGCCTGGAATCCATACGCCGCAGCGCTGAGGACTATGGATTTCGGGCTCGCGGTCTAAAGCCCGCGAGCCTGGAACGACAGAGTAGGCCACCGCGTAAAAATGAAGCATCCCCTGCCGGGATGCTTTGCTTGACAAGCTCAGGGGTGCAGTCGGACTATTTGCGTACAAACAAGTTCGCCCGCCGAAGGCGGCAGGACCTTCTAGACTGGGAGATGCGCGGCACCCTGCTTTCATAGCGCGGACCGCTGCCACGTTAGGGGAGCTGAAGTCATGACGCGTCAGGTGTTCAATCTTGCCCTTGCCGGCTTTCTCGCCGCCGGCCTTGTCGCGCCGGCCATGGCGCAAGAGACGATCAAGATCGGCGAGCTCAACAGCTACAAGTCGCAGCCGGCGTTTCTCGACCCCTACAAGAAGGGATGGGAGCTCGCGATCGAGGAAATCAACGCCAAAGGCGGCGTGCTCGGACGGAAACTCGAGGTCATCTCACGTGATGATGGCGGCAACCCAGGCGACGCGGTGCGGGTCGCCGACGAGCTGGTAACGCGCGAGGGTGTCAATATCCTGGCCGGCACGTTCCTCTCGAATATCGGCCTTGCCGTCACGGAGTTCGCTGGCAAGAAACAGGTCTTCTTCCTTGCCGCCGAACCGCTGACCGACAAGATCACCTGGCAGAACGGCAACAAAT
>DATARB010000384.1:0-4454 GCA_036264375.1 Pseudolabrys sp. | reverse complement strand
TCGCGCAAGGTCCGCGCGCTCATCGCCTATCTGGCGCTCGCGCCGAACGCCGTTCCGCGCACGCAACTCTGCGAACTCCTGTGGGATGTTCCAAACGATCCGCGTGGAGAACTGCGCTGGTGCCTCAGTAAGGTGCGAGGCATTCTCGACGAACCGAAGCGGCGGCGAGTCGATACCACTGGAGACACGATCCGCCTCGATTTGGCGGATTGCTTCGTCGATGCAACCGAGGTCGCCGGCGCGACACAGCGCGGCATCGAGACGCACGATCCCGAGCGGCTGCGCGCGCTGATCGCGCTGTTCAGCGGCGACTTCCTCGAAGGCCTGGATGTCCGCAGCGCCGCCTTCGACGCATGGCTTACCGCACAACGCCGCCGCTTCCGCGGCTGTCATGCCGCGCTGCTGGAGCACATGGTCGCGCGCGCTGCCGAGGAGGAAGTCTTCACCTACCTTGAAACGTGGCTCGCGCTTGCGCCGTTCGATCAGCGTGTGCACGAGATGCTGCTCGGCGCGCTCGCGCGCCGCGGCCGCCTTCGCGAGGGTGAAGAGCATCTCGCCGTGACGGCGAAGTTATTTGAGACCGAAGGGCTTGACCATGCTCCGCTGCGCGAAGCATGGCGCGCCGCAATCGCGCGCGGAAGCGCCGCGCCTCTCGCACACATTGTGGCGCAGCCTGCGCCGGCGCCCGGCAATGGCGGCACCGCGATCATTGCTCCGGTGTCGCGCCGTGCATCGATCGCGGTGATGCCCTTCGCCGATCATTCGTCCATGCCGAGAATCGGCGGCGGAGCCGCCGGCGCTCTCGCCCATGATGTGATCACCCGGCTCGCCAAGTTGCGCAGCCTGTTCGTCATTGCCCAGGGCACCGTCTTCGCTCTGCACGAGCGCAGCATCGGCCCGGAAGAAGCGGGCCGCATGCTCAACGTCGATTACGTCGTCGGCGGCTCGTTGCGGCGCGACGGCGACCGCTTCGGCGTCACGGTCGAGTTGACGGAGACGCGCACGGCCCGCATCGTCTGGACGGACGTGTTCAATCACAAGCCGGACGACACTCTGCTGGTGCTCGACGAGATTGGCGACAGGATCGTCTCGTCGGTGGCCACCGAGATCGAGACGATCGAGCGCAACCACGCCATCCTGAAGCCGCCGAATTCGCTCGACGCCTGGGAGGCCTATCATCGCGGCCTCTGGCACATGTATCGTTTCCACAGGGCCGACAACGATCAGGCGCAGCATTTCTTCGAGAGGGCCGTGCAACTCGATCCGACTTTTTCGCGCGCCTATTCCGGCTTATCCTTTGTGCATTTCCAGAACGCCTTCCAGGGCTGGGCGCAGCGTGAGCAGGAGACCGCCCGCGCTTACGCCGCCGCCGGGCAAAGTCTCATGGTGGACGAGCGCGATCCGGCCGCGCATTGGGCCATGGGCCGCGCGCTGTGGCTGCGCAGCAGCCATGAGCAGTCACTTGCCGAGTTGGAGAAGGCAATCGACCTCAGCCCGAACTTCGCCCTCGGCCATTACACGTTGGCCTTCGTGCATGCGCAGACAGGCGATCCGCGCGCGGCGATCAAATTTTCCGACCATTCGCGTCACTTGAGTCCGTTCGACCCGCTACTGTTCGCCATGCTCGGCGCGCGCGCCATGGCGCATGTGCGTCTTGGCCAATTCGATGACGCGGCCGACTGGGCGCTCAAGGCGGCCGCCCGGCCCAACGCGCATGAACACATCTTGGGCATCGCGACATATTGCCTGGCGCTGGCCGGCCGGCGCGAGGAGGCGCGCAACCACCTCATGACGGTGCGCAAGACGCGTCCGCGCTATGGTGTCGATGATTTCCTTATGGCGATGCAGTTCTCACCGGACGACGAGGCGCTATTCCGAAAGGCGGCGAAAACGACGGGGTTGGAGTGACCGCAGGCCTCTCCATCGTCATGCCCGGCCTTGTACCGGGCATCCAGTCTTCGTGAAAGTCAGCAAAGTAAGACGTGGACGGCCGGGACAAGTTTACACGCCGGGCCGGCAAAGGCCGGACCCGGTTGCCCGGCCATGACAAGCGCGCCTACTTCTTCCTTATCTTGAACGTCAACACGCCGTCGGCCTCGGCCTTGCCTTCCAGCGTGTCGCCGGTCTGGCGCAGCAGATTGGGGATATCGAGCGCGGCCAAGGGGTCGGTGCATTCGGCGATGATAAGGTCGCCGCTCTGAAGGCCGGATAGCATCTTGCGCACGCGCAGCGCGGGCAGGGGACATTTCAGTCCGCGCAGGTTCATCGTCTTCTCGGTCATACGGTCTCACGTAGTCAGCGGCACCATCGACAGCTTCGGATCGGTAGCCGGGATAGTCGCCTCCGGCAAGCCCAGCTCCTTGCGGACGATATTGGTGCCGCGCGTCAGCGCAACCATCTTGTAGAACGCATGCATGCGGCTCATCGACTGCCGTCCGAAGCCGCAGTCGCTCGTGAGGATCAGCCGTTCCGGCTCGATGTATTTCAGTGCCTTGCGGATCAAGTCGGCCACCTCTTCCGGCCGCTCGACTTGTAGCGTGCGGTGGCTGATGACGCCGAGCGCGATCTTCTTGTCCTTGGAGATCAGGCTGCCGAAATGATCGAGGTCCATGCCTTTGTTGAAAGCCCCCTCGACGGTGATCACATCGACGTCAAGCTGGTTCAGGTAAGGTAGCGAGGCCTTGTACGATTGGTCTTTGCTGGCGACGCGTTGCGCTGCGGGGCTGCCCCAGCAGGTATGACACCAGACCTCGCAGCGCTGGCGCAGGCCCTTGACCTCGATGTTGAATGCCTCGACCCATTGCTCCGGCTTGATGCTCTGCTTCGGGTCGGCGATCACCTGATGAATCGCCGGCTCTTCGATCTGCACCAGCGGTGCGCCGGCATCGGCCAGCGCATGATATTCTTTGTTGAGGGCGGCGGACAAATCCATCAGCAGCGCGAGCCGGTTCTTGTAATGCTGGTCGGTCAGCATCAGCGCCAGGATCTGCGCCGAGATCGAACCGATCTTCACCGGTCTGTCGGTCATCGGCGCGATCGCCTTGTAGGCGCGGTCGAGTTGCAACGTCGTCTCGCCGATCTTGCCGCTCACCGGCGGCGTCATACGCGTCTCGATCACTTCCCACATCAGGTCGCCGGGGCCTTTGTCGGCCATGAAGCCCGCCGGCGGCACTTCGACGCGGGGTGCGCCGATGCCGGCCACACGCTCGGTCACGTAGCTCACCCAGCTACGGCCGCCGACGTCGTCGTCGAGCCGCGCGTCGCCATCGACCAGGATGTCGATGCCGGCGCGGTGCTGAGCCGCGACATGGCAGGCGAGGCAATCGAAATGTTGCTCGCGGTAGGCCAGCCGCGAAAAGCCGTGTGAAAGCGGAATGCCGCGCAGGTTTTCTGTGTACCAGCTCGGCCGGGGCAGGGCTCCGGTTGTCGTGGTGAGAAGGGCCTTGTCCTTGGTGGTCGTGAACATTCTTTCCCCACTTTCATGTATGGAAAAGGTGCGGTCTCAGCGCGTTGTTGCGTTAGACTGAAGGCTGCGAAGCAGCGAAGGTCAAGCACGCGACAATGGTTAAGATGTCCGACACGATACAGACGATCGCACGGCTGACGCCGCTGGCCGATGTGCTGGGTATCGTCGACACAGACGTGAAGCCGGTCACGCCGCGCACCATCGATGTCGCCATGGCGGCTGGGCGGGTGCTGGCCAATGATGCCTTGGCGCCGTCGCGTCCCTCCGCGGCCATCGCCTTGCAGGATGGCTGGGCGGTGAGCGCCGACGAGACCCTCGGCGCTGGCGGCTATTCGCCGGCCATGCTGATGCGCGCGCCGCCGCGCGTCGATGCCGGCCAGGCGATGCCGGCGGGCACCGACAGCGTCGCGCCGCTCGATGCGGTGAAGGTGAGCGCGACCCATGCCGAGGCCTTTGTAACGGTTAACCCTGGCGATGGCGTTCTGCCTGCGGGAGGCGACACC
Organism: Pseudolabrys sp.; assembly: GCA_036264375.1. Taxonomy (GTDB): domain Bacteria; phylum Pseudomonadota; class Alphaproteobacteria; order Rhizobiales; family Xanthobacteraceae; genus Pseudolabrys. Next base: position 485 of record DATARB010000384.1, on the reverse strand, counting down.
GACCCGGCCATTCCGTTGCATCGCGCCGGGGAGCGGCTGCGGCTGACCGACTTGGCGGCTTTCGCCGCCGCCGGCCTGAGCCGCGTCATCGTGCGCGAGCCGCGCATCCGCGTGATGCCGTTGCGTGGCAACGGCATCGTCACGGCGGCGGCGCGGCTCATTGCCGCCGACGTCGAAAGCCTTGGCGGCGCAGCGAAGTTCGACGACAGCGGGCGCGGGCTGCCTATGGCGATGGCAGCCGACACGGCCGATGCGATCGTTGCCTTCGGCGGCACCGGCGCGGGGCGCACCGACACAAGCGTGCAGACGCTGGTGCGCGAGGGCAGGCTCGCCGTGCACGGCATGGCGGTGACGCCGGGCGAAACGGCGGCCCTGGGTTTTGTCGGTCACCGTCCCATCCTGCTTTTGCCGGGTCGGCTCGATGCCGCGCTGGCGGTGTGGCTGCTGGTCGGGCGGCGCGTCTTGGAACGGCTCGCCGCCGCCAC
>DATARB010000175.1:0-20003 GCA_036264375.1 Pseudolabrys sp. | reverse complement strand
ATGCGGTTGACCATGGACTCGGAGAGCTGGCGGACGGGCATGGAGGGACCTGATTCGCGTTCAGGTCGGACTTTACCGGCCGACCGAGGCCGCCGCGAGGCGCCGGGCTGCCCTTCCCCCGCTATTCAGGGCTAATCCATCCCCGGGCGGCGCTGACGCAGGGTCTTGATGCTGCCGCGGTGCTTCTTCGACTCCAGACGCTCGCGCTTGGCGGCCTTCGGCACTTTGGTCTTCCGCCGCACCGTGGGCTTCACCGCCGCTTCGCGGATCAGGTCGAATAGGCGTTCGCGCGCGTCGGCGCGATTGCGCGACTGGTCGCGGTGCGCTTGGGCGACGATGACGATGACGCCGTCCTTGGTCAGACGGCTCCCCGCGAGCCGCATCAAGCGGATGGCCACGTCGTTCGGCAGCGAGGGCGAGCGCCGCACATCGAAGCGCAATTGCACCGCCGACGATACCTTGTTGACGTTCTGCCCGCCCGGCCCCGAGGCGCGCACGAACGCCTCCGACAGTTCGGATTCGTCGATGGAGATTGTGTCGGTGACGCGGAGCATTGGCCTGTCATGGCCGGGCTTGTCCCGGCCATCCCGCTTAGGAAGGCAATGCGTCCCTTATCGGGATCGCCGGGTCAAGCCCGGCGATGACAACTGAGAGGGAGAGCCCGGCCATGACGACTGAGAGGCGAAACCAGCCGCGACAAAGGGCTCACGCCTCCAGGTACTTCTTCGCCAGCACCTTGCCCTCTTCCACCGCCGGCTGGTCGAAGGCGTCGATGCCCAAGAGCTGCGCGGCGATGATCGTCTCCAGCATGAAATGCATCAGCAGTTCGCCGTGCGATTCTTCGTTCAACTGCGGAATATGGATCGTGCGCACCGGGCAGCCGTTCTTGGCCAGAGTCTCGGCGGTGGCGCGCCCTTGCGCGCCGACGAGGTCCCCGATCGTCTTGCCGCCGAGTCCTGCCTCCCCGCCAAGCTCCGCCAAGTCCTTGTCCATGCGCGGGCCGATGCCGGCGCGGTCCACCGTGATCACCGTGAACAGCTTGTCGCGCGGGCCGCCGATAAAAAGCTGCAACTGGCTGTGCTGATCCACCGGCCCGAGCGCCGCGATCGGCGTGGTGCCCTTGCCCTGCTTGCCGAGGCTCTCGGCCCAGAGCTGCACATACCAGCGTGCGGTGCGCTCGAGCCGATCCGCGTAAGGCATCAGTACGCTGATGGTCTTGCCCTTGCTTTCGGCCAGCGACACCGCGAGCGCGGCGCCGACCGCGGCCGGCACCTCGGCAGCCTTCTTCTTCGCCAGCACCGGCGCGAGCGCAAGACTCGCGCCCTCGCGGATCGCTGCGATGTCCAGATCGAACACCGCCGCGGCCAGAAGCCCGACATTGGTCAGCACCGAGAAGCGGCCGCCGACGCCGGTGTGATGGTCGAGGATCTGCACGTGATATTTGCCTAGCAGATCGCGCAGGCCGTTGCGCTTGCCGGGCTTCGCCGGCTCGGTCAGGCCGAGGAAATAATCGGGAATGCGTGTCTCGAGACCCTCGGCCTTCATCGCCGAAATCGCGGAGATCGTCTGCATCAGTGTCTCGGCGGTGCCGCCGGACTTGGAGACCGCGACGAAGCGCGTCGTGGTGTGCGGCAGCCGCTTCATCAGCGTGCCAAAGGTTTCCGGATCGAGATTGTCCATGAAGTGTACGCGCGGCGGCTCGCGCAGCGCGCCGATGCCGGGCACGCCATAACCGGCGAGCTGCGCCAGCGCCTGGCCGCCCAGGCTGGAGCCGCCTGTGCCGAGGAAAACGATGTCGGTTGCACCGAGCACGAGCTTGCGGCCCGCCTCACGCGTCTCCACCAGGCCCTCATGGCTTTCCGGCAGGCGCAACAGCGGCAGCGCACCATCTGCGTGCCGCGCCCGCAGCCAGTCGAGCGCGGCTTCAGTCCGATCCAGCGTGGCTTGGTATGTCTTGGCGGAAACACCGTGTGCGCCGATGTTCTGTTCGAGGGCGCGGTCAATCGATTGCTTGATGGCCATGGTCACTCGTCTGGCGTCATGTCCCGCACCAAGCAGGACAATAACGAATGGGAGGGCTCCGGACTATTGGCGGAGAGTTACACTGCCGGAGAATCCGGCAGCCCAACCAACGCCCCGCCTAATCGGCGGTTCCGCTCGAGGTGAGACCTTTCGGCCGGCCGGCGATCGTCACCAGCATGCCGCTACCGTAGAGGCGCTTCGCCACCCGCTTGGCGTCGTCGATGCTGACGCCGTCGATGAGTGCGCCGCGCTTCTGGATGTAATCGATACCAAGTTTATCCAATTGGATTTGTGTCAACTGCGCCGCGATCTTGGCCGAGGTATCGAGGCCGAGCGCATAGGAGCCCTTGAGGAAGGATTTCGCCGCCGCCAGTTCGTCCGGCGTCGGGCCTTCGTCGGCCATGCGCTTGCTCTCGCGCGCGATGATGTCCAGTGCATCGGCGGTGCGGTCGGCGCGGGTGGCGGTACCGCCGAGCACGACGGCCGCTTGGCGGAACCACACCAAGCTTTCCGAGACGCCGTAAGCCAGACCGCGGCTCTCCCGCACTTCCCGGTAGAGGCGCGACGAGAAGCTGCCGCCGCCGAGGATGTGGTTGACGACATAGGCCGCCATGAAGTCGGGATCGTTGCGCGCGATGCCGTTGCCGCCGAAGGTCACCACCGCCTGCGGCACGTTGACATCGATGACGATGCGCTTGCCGGCCCCCGCGAGGGTCGCGGCCGGCACCGGCTGCAAATCGCTCACCGCCGGCAGGCCGGCGAAGGCGCGGTCGATCAGCTCGCCGGCGGCCTTGGCATCGACATCGCCGACGATGGAGATCGTCAGGTCCTTGCGCGAAAACACGCGCTTCACATAGCCGTGCAGATCGTCGGCGGTAATACGCGGCACGGTCTCCAGCGTGCCCTTCGGCTCGCGGCCGTAAGGATGACCCGGGAACGCCGTCTCCCACCAGCGCAGGCTGGCGAGATTGTTCGGATTGGTCGACTCGCGCCGCAGGCCGGCGAGCTCCTGGCCACGCACGCGCTCGAGCGCATCGGCGTCGAAACGCGGCTTGTTCAAGGCGAGCCCTAACAGATCGAAGGCCTCGTCGCGGTGTTCGTTGAGCGTGCGCAGCGAGCCATGAAAATAGTCGCGGCCGACCTGGAAGCTCAGCTCTATGGCGTGATTCTCCAGCCGCTCGTGATAGGTCTTGCTGTCGAGATCGCCCGCACCTTCATCAAGCATGTCGCCGACGACATTGGCCGTGCCGGCCTTGTCGGCCGCATCCTGGCTGGAGCCGCCATTGAACGCATAGTTGAGCGCGACCAGCGGCGTCGATTGTTCGCGCACCAGCCAGGCCGCGATGCCGGAGGGGCTGGTGATCTTCTCGATCGTCATCGCCGACGCGGACGCGGACGATCCGCCGGCGCAAGCGGCAAGAGCCATAAGCGCGAGGGAAGCGAGAGCCTTCATCATGAACGCTTCTCCGCCTGCGGGCTCGTATCCTTGATCAGATAGCCGGTGACCGAGCGGCGCTTGTCGAGCCACTGCCGCGCCGCGTCCTGGACATCTGCCGCGCTCACCGCGCGGATGCGGGCGGGCCAGCGCTCAAGGTCCTTCACGGTGGCGCCCGTCGTCAGCGCGCTGCCGTACCAGCGGGCCATGCTCGCCTGGTTATCTTGCGTGTAGACGACATCCGCGATCAGCCGCGTCTTGGTGCGCTCGAGTTCCTCCGGCGTGATGCCCTTGTCGACGACATCGGCAATCACCGAGTCGGTCGCCGCTTCCAAATCAGGGAGAGAGACGCCCGGTCGCGGCGAGGCATAGAGCGTGAACTTCGAACTGTCGTACGCCGAACTGTCGTAGTAGGCGCCCGCCGACACGGCCATCTTCTTGTCCACCACCAGCGCGCGATAGAGCCGGCTGTTCGAGCCGGTGCCGAGAATGTGCGAGAGCACTTCCAGCGCTTCCGATTGTCCCGCCTTCGCGGTGCGGAACGATGGCACGAGGTAAGCACGCTCCAGCACCGGCGTCTCGACGCGCGCATCGGCAAGCGTGAGCGAACGCACCGCCGCCGGCGGCGGCTCCTGTGGCCGGTTGCGCGGCGGAATGACGCTGCGGCGCGCGACCTTGCCGTAAGTGTCCTCGGCGAGCTTCTGCGCCTCCTCCGGCGTGACGTCGCCGGCGATGACGACGATGGCGTCGTTCGGGCCATAGAAATGACGATAGAAGCCGATCGCGTCGTCGCGGGAGAGCGTCTCCATCTCGTGGCGCCAGCCGATCACCGGCTTGCCGTAAGGATGGTTGAGATACAGCGCCGCGTCGATCTGCTCGGAGAGACGCGCGCGCGGATTGTTCTCCATGCGCTGGTTGCGCTCTTCGAGAATAACGTCGCGCTCGGGCAGCACCACCGCGTCGGTGAGCACAAGGCCGGTCATGCGGTCGGCCTCGAATTCCATCACGGTCTTAAGCTGGTCGCTCGGCACGCGCTGGAAGTAGCCGGTGTAGTCGTTGGTGGTGAAGGCGTTCTCCTGGCCGCCGATGCGCGACACCACTTGCGAAAACTTGCCGGCCGGATTTTTCGCCGTGCCTTTGAACATCAGATGTTCGAGGAAATGCGCCAGTCCCGATTTGCCCGGCGTCTCGTCCGCGGCGCCGACCTTGTACCAGATCATGTGCGTGACCACGGGGGCGCGATGATCTGGAATGACCACCAGCTCCAGTCCGTTGGCCAGCGTCGTGTCGGAGACCTTGGTGCCGGCCGGCTCGTCAGCGAATGACGGCGCACCGACAACGGCGGCGGTGAATAGCGCGACCGCGATGAGCGTCTGCCTTGAAAACACGGTTGACCCCCTGCGACACTCGCGGTCAGTGCGCCCCGCGCCGCCTGATGGCACCGCGACGCCAAACCGATGATCAACTTGCCGACGATTAGTCAGGCGACGCCGGCGTCAACGCTCTGGTTCAGCGTGCGTCGCGTAGTAGTCGGTTGCCTTGGGAGCCGCGGTCTTGCCGGAGCCGTAGGGCTGATCCGGCGATGGCGTCTGATATCCCGGCGGCGGCTCGGTCAACGAAGCCCGCGGCGGCTCGCCGGTGAAGCTCACCACCTCATCGTCCTTCTTGCCGCCGAAGAGATTGCTGAACATGCCGCCCACATAGCCCAGCTTCGACGGGGGCAGCGGATTGGCGAAATCGCCTTGCGGCGCCTGATAGTTGTCGGCAGCGCGTTGCCGCTTCGGCGCCGGGCCCGTCGTCATCTGCGAGGGGCTCAATGGATTCTGCTCGCGCTCGCGCTCGTCGCTGATGTTGCGGCCGCGCTCGAGGCGCTCAGCTTCCTTGCGGCGTGTCACCTCCGGATCCTTCGGCCAGGCCGGGTTATTGGCGATGACCGCGTCGCTCTTTTCCGGCGGCGGCAGGTCGAGGCGCGGCGGGATGACCAGCGGCGCGCGCTCCTGATAGTTGATCGTCTCGCCATCACGCTTCAGGCCGAGGCCTTCCATGATGCCGCGCATGACCTTCTGGTCGATGGAGGGGGCGGGACCGTCGTCGGCGGCGAGCGCCGGGGCGGGCGCGGCCAGCATGGCAGCGCCGAGGGCCAGGCCGCACAGGGCTGCACTGGCACGTAAAGTCGTCGAAAGGCGTGTCGGGCGCATCGAGGTGTTCCGATCCTGGCCTTGGGAACGCTCAAATCCCCACGAGATCAGCGGATTTGCTCATCTATCGCGGCGGATCAGGGCGCTTTTGCGGCGCGTTCCCCTTGGAGGGACTCATACAACAGGCCGATTACCCCGGCAACGATGGCGACATCGGCGAGGTTAAAAACGTACCAGTTGAACCGCCAAGTGCCGCCCGAGACGTGGAAAAACACGAAATCGGCGACCCAGCCATAGGCCAGCCGGTCGATGGCATTACCGACCGCCCCGCCGATGATCAGGCCGAGGGACAGGGCCGTGAGGCGGTCGCGCGCGCGGGCCAGCCAGACCCAGAGCGCCGCGACAGCAATCACCTTGAAGCCGGTCAACGCCCATTGGCCGAGCGCGCCGTCGGTCTGGAACAGGCCGTAGCTGATGCCGGTGTTGCGCGTGAGCACGAGGTCGAAGAACGGCCCCAGCCGCACCGGGCCGTTGGCGGCGAGGTCGAACACGAACAGCAAATAGAGCTTCGTCGCCTGATCGATGGCGCAGGCGAGGACCGCGACGATTGCCCCGAAACGGGTCAGCGGGCCGGCGAAGTAGGCTTGTTTCGTTGAGGTCAACGCCATGCCTCTGCCTTGTCATGGCCGGGCTTGTCCCGGCCATCCCGATTTGTATGGCATGGCCTTGCGTTTCTAAGCGAGATCACCGGGACAAGCCCGGTGATGACAGCAAGCGGCGGCCGCAATGCCAAAGCATCTACTCCGCCGCCTTGCGCATGGCTTCCCATTCGCGCAGGGCCTGGGCGTCGCGCGGCGAGACGTCGGGATAAGCAGGGTCTTCGCCGATATTGGTGAGTATCTTCCACGAGCGCGCGCACTTCGTGCCCTCGGCGAGATTGGGTACGATGGCGACGCCCGAGACGTCGGGCAGCCGGAACGCCTCGGCCGGCCCCTCGTCCGCGACCAATGTCAGCGCCGACGTGATGCAGACCTCGGCGAGATCGACATCGACCACCGCCTCGTACAGCTCCGGGTTCGACACGTGCACGATCGGATGCGCCTCGAGCGAGGAGCCGATGCGCTTCTGCGCGCGCTCGATCTCCAACGCCCCGGTGACGACGCGGCGCACCGTGCGCACCTTGCGCCACTTCTCGGCCAGTCTGTCGTCGCGCCACGCCGGCAGCACGTTCGGGAAGGGCTCGAGATGCACCGAACGCGCGCTCGCGCCGTAGCGCGAGAGCCACGCCTCTTCCGCCGTGAAACAGAGCATCGGCGCCAGCCACGTCACCGTGCAGCGGAACAGATAATCGAGCACGGTCAGGCACCCCTTGCGCTTCACCGAGGAATACGGATCGCAGTAGAGCGTGTCCTTGCGGATGTCGAAATAGAAGGCCGACAGGTCCGAGGTCATGAAGGCCGACAAGGCCGCGAAGATGCGCTTGTAGTCGAACTCCGCATAGGCCTTACGCACCAGCTCGTCGAGTTCGACCAGCCGGTGCAGCATCAGCCGCTCCAATTCCGGCATGTGCTCGACCTTGACGCGATCCTCGTCGTTGAAATGCGCCAGCGAGCCGAGCATCCAGCGCACGGTGTTGCGCAGCTTGCGATAGGTCTCGACCGTGGTCTTGAGAATTTCGGGCCCGATGCGCAGATCGTCCGCATAATCGGACGCGCAGACCCACATGCGCAGGATGTCGGCGCCGGACTGTTTGATCACGTCCTGCGGCGCAGTGACGTTGCCGAGCGACTTCGACATCTTGCGCCCGTTCTCGTCGAGCACGAAGCCGTGCGTGAGCACGACGTCGAAAGGCGCACGCCCGCGCGTGCCGCAGCTCTCGAGCAGCGACGAATGAAACCAGCCGCGATGCTGGTCCGAGCCTTCCAGATACATGACCGTGTCGTCGCCGCCGTCGACCTTGCGCTTGATGCCGGCGAGCTGCGGGAAATGCAGTTTGTCATCGAGCACGAAAGCATGCGTAGAACCCGAGTCGAACCAGACGTCGAGAATGTCGTCGACCTTCTTCCAGCTGTCGCTCGCAAGCTTCGGCCCGAGGAAGCGCTCGCGCGCGCCCTCTTCATACCAAGCGTCGGCGCCTTCGTTCTCGAAGGCCTCGACGATGCGCGCGTTCACGTCCGCCTCTTGCAGGATCTCGACCGAGCCGTCCGCTTTCTCTTTGATGAAAACCGCGATCGGCACGCCCCAGGCACGCTGGCGCGAGATCACCCAATCGGGGCGGCCGGCAATCATGCCGTTAATGCGGTTCTCGCCCTGCGCCGGGACCCAGCGCGTTTCGGCGATGGAGTCGAGGGCGCGCTCGCGCAACGTACGCTGATCGTTCGGCGATACGCCGGGCGACGACGCCGTGCCGATGGGCAGCGAGAACTGCTTGTCCATGGCGATGAACCACTGCGGCGTGTTGCGGAAGATGATCGGCTTTTTCGAGCGCCACGAATGCGGATACTGATGCTTCAGGCGTCCGCGCGCGATCAGCATGCCGGCCGCAACGAGTGCCTTGATCACCGCCTCGTTGGCGTCGCCCTTTTCGCCTTTGTCGTTGATGACGCGCCTGCCGGTGAAGCCCGGCGCGGCTTCGGTGAGCGCGCCGTTCTCATCGACGGTGTAGGGGATCGACGGATTGATGCCGCGCGCTTCGAGAGCCGCGCGGTTCGCGGTCCAGATGTCGAAGTCCTCGCGTCCGTGCCCGGGCGCGGTGTGCACGAAGCCCGTGCCGGTGTCGTCGGTGACGTGATCGCCGGCGAGCATCGGCACGGCGAAGTCATAGCCCTGCCCCGCGAGCGGATGGCGAAGGGTCATACCGGCCAGCATCTCGGCGGACACGTCTGCCACCTTGTCGTACGCGGCGACACGCGCCTGCTTGAACACCTCGCCGGCGAGATTCTCCGACAGGATGAACAGATCGCCGAACTTCGCCCAGTTATCGGGCGCGGCATCGGTGACCTTGTAGAGGGCGTATGTGATCTTCGGCGAAAAGCTGACGGCGCGGTTGCCAGGCAGCGTCCAAGGAGTTGTCGTCCAGATGACGACCGACGCATCAGCGAAATCGCCTCCCCCGTTCGCGACCGGAAACTTCACCCACACCGTATCGCTGGTGTAATCCTCATACTCGACCTCGGCCTCGGCCAGCGCGGTCTTCTCCACCACGCTCCACATCACCGGCTTCGAGCCGCGATACAGCAAACCGTTCACTGCGAACTTCATCAGCTCGCGCGCGATCTGCGCTTCGGCCGGGAAGCTCATCGTCGTGTAGGGATGATCCCAATCGCCCTCGACGCCCAGCCGCTTGAACTCCTCGCGCTGCACCTCGAGCCAACGCTGCGCGTAGGCGCGGCACTCCTGGCGGAACGCCACCATCGCCGCCGGATCGGAGAAATTCGGCTTGGCCTTGTTCTTGGAGCGGTAGTTCTCTTCCTCGATCTTCCATTCGATCGGCAGGCCGTGGCAGTCCCAGCCCGGCACGTAGTTCGAGTCGGAGCCGAGCATCTGCTGGCTGCGCGTCACCACGTCCTTGAGGATCTTGTTGAGCGCGTGGCCGATATGGATGTTGCCGTTGGCGTAAGGCGGCCCGTCGTGCAGGACGAACTTCTCGCGGCCGCGCGCCTCTGCGCGGAGCTGGTTGTACAGGTCGGTGTCCTGCCAGCGCTTGAGGAGCTCGGGCTCCTTCTGCGGCAGGCCGGCGCGCATCGGGAAATCCGTCTGCGGCAGGAACAGGGTCTCGGAATAATCGCGTTCGGGCTTTGACATGGGGAGGGCTTGTAGCAGGCTGATTCCAGGGGGAAAAGGGCAGGAAATCGTGGTTTTCGGCTCCAAGCGACTTCCGGCCGATGGCATACGCGCGACAGACGGATCGTCTATCTCGCTAGCGCTCCGTTCGATCAACGCCTATTCCGCTGACACTTCCCCCAGCGCCGGAAACGCCCCGGCGGACCGCTCCAGCGCGTCGCGCGCCTGTGCCACGTCGGCAGCCATCTGCACTTTGAGCGCGTCGATGCTGTCGAACCTCTGCTCGGCGCGGATCCAGCCGATGAAGGCGACCTCGATCGTGCGCCCGTAAAGATCGCCATTGAAGTCGAACAGGAACACTTCGAGCAGCGGCGCTCCGTTATCGAACATCGGCCTCCGACCAAAGCTGGCGACCCCGTCGTACCGCGCGCCGCCGATCCCGACCCGCACGGCATAGATGCCGTGCTTGAGGCCGCAGGCGGGATCGAGCCGCAGGTTGGCGGTGGGAAAGCCGAGGTCGCGTCCGCGCTTGTCGCCGTGGATCACCTCGGCCGAGACGAACCAGGGCGCGCCGAGCAGTTCGCGCGCCTCCACCACTTTGCCCCCGCTGAGGGCCGCGCGCACCGCGCCGGACGACACCGGCCGTCCCTCGTCCTCGAGCGGCGGCGCGACGTCGACGGCGAACCCGAGCCGCGCCCCCTGCTCGCGCAGGAAGGCCGGCGAGCCGCCGCGGTTCTGCCCAAAATGGAAATCGAAGCCGATCGCCGCGCCGCCGATGCCGAGCCGCCCGATCAGGATGCGTTCGATGAAATCCTGCGCCGATGTCCCCGCCAATGCCGCGTCGAAGGTCATCATCACCGCGCCGTCGAGCCCGGTCGCGGCCAGCAGCCGCAACTTGTCGCGGTCGCTGGAAAGGTGGAAGAGCGGCTCCTGCGGCCGGAAAAAGCTGCGCGGATGCGGCGTGAAGGTCAGCGCCGCCACCTTGCGGCCGAGCGCCCGCCCGCGCGCGAGCGCCGCCGCGATCACAGCTCTGTGACCACGATGCACGCCGTCGAAATTACCGATCGCTACCACCGTACCGTGCAACGCGCCCGCGTCGAGACCGGCCGTGCCCCCGCGCACGATCTGAAAGCTCTTCGTTGGCGGAACAGGTTGGTTCATCGGGCGATTTCGCGATTGCGGGGTTCGGTCAGGCGGACTTTTAACAGGCCAGAGTCTCAGGCGCAGCTACGGTTACCGCGCGGTTAACAAACTTTCAAATTAACCGGATATTCAAGCGGCGTTGCTAGCTTCCGCCACCTTCGCGGAAGGCCTTATGGAGAGGCGACGCACCATGGCTGTCGATCTGTCGATGCCGATCCTTGTCGTGGACGACTACAACACGATGGTCCGCATCATCCGCAATCTGCTCAAGCAGCTCGGCTTCGAGCATATCGATGACGCAAGCGACGGCTCCGCCGCGCTCGCGAAAATGCGGTCGCGGAAGTACGGCCTGGTGATCTCCGACTGGAACATGGAGCCAATGACCGGCTACGCGCTGTTGCAGGAAGTGCGCGCCGACCCCGACCTCTTCACCACGCCCTTCATCATGGTGACGGCGGAATCCAAGACCGAGAACGTGGTCGCCGCCAAGAAGGCCGGCGTGTCGAACTATATCGTCAAGCCGTTCAATGCGCAGACGCTGCGCAGCAAGATCGAAGCGGTGTTTCCGGACGTCAGTGTGCCGGCGGCGTAACTGCGCACTCTTCCTGTCGTCCCCGCGAACGCGGGGACCCAGTACTCCGCAGCATATCGAGACGGCACGGCGTACTGGATCCCGGCTCGCACTCGCTGCCGTTCGCTTGGCCGGGATGACAGCCGCGCTTACCACACCAGATGCCGCATCACCGCCTTCGGCATATCGCCGGCGGCGGTGATCATCTTTTTCAGCGCATCGGCGTCCGGCGCATCGCGGCCGCCCAGTTCCTCGGCGTGAATCCCTGACGTCACGAACAGGAAATCGATGCCTGCCGCGTGCGCGCCGGTCAAATCCGTACGCACCGAGTCCCCGATCGCGAGCACGCGGGTGAGCGGCACCGTCTTGCCGGCGGCTTCCGCCGCCTTGGCAAGCGACATGTCGTAGATCGGCTTGTAAGGCTTGCCGGCGTAGAGCACCTCGCCGCCCATCGTCCGGTACATGTCGGCGAGAGCGCCCGCGCAATAGACGAGCTTATTGCCGCGCTCCACGACAACGTCCGGATTTCCGCAGAGCATGAACATCTTGCGCTCGAGCATCAGCTCGAGCTGCGCGCGATAGTCCTCCGGCGTCTCGGTTTCGTCGTCGACAAGCCCCGAGCAGACGACATAGCCGGCGCTTTCGAGCGGCGCGAATTCTATGTTCAGGCCGGTGAAGATCGAATGGTCGCGCGCGGGCCCCATGTGAAAGAGGCTCTCGCCCGGCCGCGACTGCATCACGCTGCGCGTGACGTCGCCGGAGGAGACGATGGCGTCATAGGCTTCGCGCGGCACCTGCAACTGGTGGATCTGACGCATCACCGCCTCGCTTGGGCGCGGCGCATTGGTGATCAGGATCACCGTTGCGCCGCCGGCGCGGGCGCGCATCAGCGCATCGCAGGCTGCGGGGAACGCGGCGATGCCATTGTGCACCACGCCCCAGACGTCGGAGAGCAGCACATCGTAGTCGGACGCGATGGTGGAGAAGTGCGGGATCGGGGAGGGCACAGTAATGACGCTCGTGTCGGGTTCTTGTGAGGCGGGCACAAAATCTCGGTCCCCTCCCCCTGCAAGGGGGAGGGTCAGGGAGGGGGTCATTACATGAACGCGACTCTCGGGAAAGACCCCCACCCGCTCGCTAGCGGCGAGCGACCTCCGCCCTTTCAGGGGGAGGTAAAGAAAGTAGGGGAAAGTCAGGCGTTCACGGCTCTGGCAGCCGTCAGGTCGCCGTCGGCGCGGCCCGCCTGCGCGCCGGAGCCTTGCAGCGCCTCCGCCCGCACCGGACGCGGCGGCGAGAACAGGAAGCCTTGGCCGAAGCGCACGTCGTAATCCAAGAGATCGACCACCATGGCCTCGCTCTCGATCCGCTCGGCGATGAGATCGATGCCGGAGCGCGCCAGGAGATCGGCGAGGTCTTCCGGGTGGATGTCGCTCTGCGCGCCGGTCGCCTTGTTGAGCAGGAGCTTGGCCGGCACCTTGAGATAGCGGAACGAGCGATCGGCGAGATCCTTCGGCTCCATGCGCAGATCGGTCACGTGATCCATGGAGAAGCGGAAGCCGCGCTCGGCCAGCGCCGCCAGGCTCTCCTGCTCGATCGGCCCGAAATTGCGGTAGGCCTCCTGCGTGAACTCCAGCATCAACGCCGAGGAGAGCGCGCGGTTGGCGTCCATGAAGTCGAGGAACTGCTTGAACTGGAGCGCGTCGGTCAGTGTCCTGGCGCTGATGTTGCAGAACAGACCGACGTCGCGGCTCTTGAGCTGCAGGCGGCGCGTCACCTGCACGCAACGGAACACCAGGAGATTATCGATCTTGGGCATCAGCCCGGCGCTTTCGGCCACCTCAATGAAGTCGCCGGCGGGGATAATGTCGCCTTGCTCGGTGCGCAGCCGCGATACCGCTTCATAATAGCGCACCTTGCGCTGTGGCAGCGTCACGATTGGCTGCAGATACATGTCGATGCGGCCGTCATCGACCGCCTTTGCGACCGTCTCGGCGATGCCGTCGAGTGAGAGGCCCTGAAACCGCCGGGGGCCGTTCACCGCATCGGTTTCGCTCAGTGTGAGCGGTGCCTGCGGAGCAGAAGCCGGCGCCACGGCCGGCGCCAACGTGGGCGCGTGCGGCGCCGAAACGGGCGTATGGCTCTGCAAGGCAATCTCGTGCGTGGCGACGGTGTCGGCGAGATGCCGCACCAGCGAGCCCAGTTCGCCGATCTCGACGGCCAACGGATCGACCGCGCCACGGGCGCGGTTCACGGTGGCGTTGACGTTCGTTTCCACGGAATTCAGCCGCCGGGAGATTTCCGCCACCTGCCGGGCGAGGTCGGCGGTGCCACGCGAGAGGTCGGCGATCTGGTCGCCGAGATCGCCGCGGTCACGCAGCCGGTTGCTCATGGTGTTATAGAGCGCCATGGCCGTGAAGGCGGCCAGCGCAGCGATGGCGGCGCTGCGCGCATCCACCTTGAAGCCAAGATAGAGCGCCGCGCCGAGCGAGCCGGCGATGACGGCCATGCAAATGGCCACGAAAATGGCGCTAAGACGACGCATCCGGTTAAACCCTGAACGGCCACGGCCGGGCGGGCGCGGACTCACAATCCCCCAGTGATTCGCCCCACCACGGACCAATGTCCCCGAGGCGGCGCCCCGGTGCAATGAGTAACTCCCGATATGGTAAGGAGCGCCCGGCCCTTATTCGCAGGAACTTGAGAGACGTGGAACCGAAGCCCCTCCGTCCCCCCCTCATCGCCTGGATCTCCGAGACGCCCGGGCGCGCCTTCGCAGCCTTCCTGGCCCTGCACGCGGCAGTCTGGACCCTGTTGCCGACCATTCTCTACCCCAACCTGCCGCTCGATCTGATCGAAGCCCTGATGTACGGCCGGGAATGGCAACTGGGCTATGACAAGCTTCCGCCGCTACCTTGGTGGTTGGTCGAAATTGCCTATCGGCTGGTTGGGCATGACTTCGCCTATTACCTGCTGGCGCAGGTCTCGGTGATCGCGGCCTTCGCCGTGGTCTTCGTCGCCGCCCGGCCGCTCACCGGCACGCTCGGCGCTCTGGTCGCCGTGCTCATCCTCGACGGGCTGCACTACCTCAACTACACCTCGGCCAAGTTCAATCACGATGTCATCCAACTCCCGTTCTGGGCGCTGGCCGGCTTCGCGCTGCATCGCGGATTGCGCGGGCGGGGAATCGCCGACTGGGTGCTGCTGGGCCTCGCCGTCGGCACCTTGCTGTGGGCGAAATACTTCGTCGTCGTGCTGGTGGCGCCAATGGTGGCCTTCATCCTGGTCGACCGCGAGGCCCGGCAGTGTCTGCGCACGCCCGGCCCCTATATCGCCGCCGCCATCGCGCTCGTCGTCATGGCGGCGCATCTCATCTGGCTGGTGAAAAACGACTTCCTGCCCTTGGGCTATGCCGAGCAGCGCGCTGTGCTGTCGCGCGGCTGGTACGACCACCTCTGGCACCCGTTCCAGTTCGCCATCAGCCAGTTCTTCTTCCTGATCCCTTCGTTCCTCATCGCTGCCCCGCTGTTCATTCCCCGGCGCGGCCCAAACGAAGCGCCCATCGCCTCGCGCGCCGATGCTTACGACATGCGCATCATCGCGTGGCTCGCCTTCGGCCCGATCGTGACGGTGCTCGCCATATCCTTCGTCAGCGGCCGCGGCACGGTGGCGATGTGGGGCTATCCGCTCTGGCTGTTCCTCGGCACCTGGCTGGTGCTCATCGCCCGCCGTACGCTCGATGCCACGCGGCTGGCGCGCATCCTCGCCACCTGGGCGGTCGTGTTCGTCTGTTTAGGGGCGGCCTTCTACGTCAATTACGACGTGTTGCCGCGCTTCGATCATCGCTATCGCGCCGTGTTCTTCCCCGGCAGCGCGCTCGCCCGCGAGATCACCGACCGCTACCGCGCCGTCACCGGACAGAAGCTCGTCTACGTCATCGGTGAAATGTGGGATGGCGGCAACGTCGAGCACTATTCGCCCGACCATCCGCGCGTCCTCGTCGACGGCAAGCCGGAGCGCGCGCCGTGGATCGACCTCAACGATCTGCGCGCGCGCGGCGCGGTCGTGGTGTGGACCGCCGGCGATCTCCACGCCATCCCCGTGCTATTCAGGAACATCGCGGCCGACGCGCAAGTACAGCCGCCGTTCGAGCTGAAGGACCGGCGCGGCGATTCAATCATCCATGTCGGCTGGGCGATCCTGCTGCCGAGGCCGTCTTATGCC
The DNA here is from genome assembly GCA_036264375.1 of Pseudolabrys sp. GTDB lineage: Bacteria > Pseudomonadota > Alphaproteobacteria > Rhizobiales > Xanthobacteraceae > Pseudolabrys. Next base: position 4,690 of record DATARB010000175.1, on the reverse strand, counting down.
GCACTTTCTTTACCGGCCCCTGAAAGGGGGAGGTAAAGGCGGCCTTCGGCCGCCGTTCTTTTGGTGAAGAACGCCGATGCGAAGCATCGGCTATGTGGCGAAGCCATCCGGTGGGGGCGATCGACCGCCGCAGTGCCCCCCTCCCTGACCCCTCCCCCTTTCAGGGGGAGGGACCACACTCTTCCGCGGCCTTCTGCTGCGCGCCTCTTTTCCATGCAAACGGCACAAGCAGCAGGCCCAACAACGCAAACGCCGCCAGCATCGCCCATGCCTCGTTGACGCTGGAGACGAACGCCGTCCGCTCGATCATCGGCCGCACGAAGGCCGCCTCCTGCGGCGTGACCGGATGCGCCAGACTGCGCAGCAGCAAGCCCGGATCCAATCCGATCGCTTTGGCGGCGCCGACGTCACACGCCATGAGCCGCACGCGCAGCGCCTCGGCGTGGATGCCGGTCCGCCCATACAGAATGGTGTCGATCAGTGCGATGCCGATGGCGCCGCCGAGATTGCGCATCAGGTTGAACAGACCGCTCGCGTCCGGCACCTGCGCTGCGGATAAAGCGCCCAACGCCAGCCGCGTCGGCGGCAACAGGCAGAACATGATGGCCGCGCCACGAATAACCTGCGGCCAGAACATCTGGTCGAAGTCCGTGGTCCGCGTCTGGAACATGCTCATCCCGAGGCCGAGCGCGAACAGAGAGAATCCCATGGCCGTCAACAAGCGTGGATCGAACCGGCGCTCCAGCGCGACGGCGATGGGTGCGGTCGCGAGCTGAGCGGCGCCGGTGACGAGCAGAGTCCCGCCGATCTGCAACGCATCTTGCCCGCGCACATAGGCCAGAAAAACCGGGATGAGATAGACCGAGCCGTAGAGACCGACGCCCAGGCAAAAGCTCAACGTGCATCCAACCGTGAATGAGCGATGCCTGAACGTCGCGAGATCCACGATCGGATAGACCGCGCGCAGTGTCCTGCGGATGAAGAGCGCCCCGCTGAGACCGGTGAGAGAAAACAGGCCGACGCAAACCAGCGAAAGCCATCCATCCTGCGGGGATTGCTTCAGTCCGATCTCGAGGCTCGCCAGCGCGAGCGCCATCAGAAGGAGCGATACGCCGTCGACCTTCACGACGTCGCCCAAACGCGTCGCGTGGCGGGGCAAGAGAAAGGGCGTGGCGGCGCAGGCGATCAGCCCCGGAACGACATTGATGAGAAACAGCCAGTGCCAGGAATAGGTCTGCGTGATCCAGCCGCCGACGGCAGGACCGGCCGCAGGCGCAAGCACCGCCATGACGCCCGCCAGCGTCGTCGCGATGCCTTGCGTGCGCAGGGGAAACAAGATGAACACCGCGGCGAAGACCGCCGGGATCAACGTGCCGCCGGCAAATCCCTGCACCACGCGAAACGCGACCAGCATCGCGAAACGATCGCTCGCCGCGCAGCCAATCGAGGCCACGGTGAAAAGCGCGATGGCGGCGACGAAGAGCCAGCGCATCGACAGGACGCGCGTGAGCCAGCCGGTCAGTGGAATGGCGATGATCTCGGCGATCAGATAGGCCGTCTGGATCCAGCTCATCGCGTCGGGAGAAATCGCCAGCGCGGTCTGGATCGCCGGCAGCGACGTCGCCACGACCTGCACGTCGAGGATGGCCATAAACATGCCGAGGCACATCAGGCCAAAGCCGATCCATATTCTGCTCGTCGCGCGTGGCTCGGTCGGCATCGTCGTCACAGCTTTCCGCACTGTGGCCGGCGATGCCGCGTGGGCCACCGCCAGAGGTGGCGCGGCCTGTGAAACAACGAGATCGGATCAATAGTCCCTGTCGCGACGTCGCGGAGCGGGTCAATAAAACTTGAGGCAAACGGCTCGCGTCTCACTCGGAACCACACCACCGCCCGCGTTAATTGCAAAAGTTAGGCCCACCCGTGGAACTAAGTGTCGGCTGCGGAGCTTAGTGGGGTGTCCAGCCGATGCCGTTGGGATTTCCCAACCAAATTAACCCACCAGTGGAGCTACGCATGCAGACCAAGTTCTTGGGCTCAATGATGCTGCTTGCCGCCTTGGCGCTGCCGATGGCGGCACAGGCGCAGGGCACCGTCCGCGGCGCGCAAGAAGGCGCGGACCGGGGCAATCGCGACGCCGGCCCGATCGGCGCGGTGGTTGGCGGCGCAGTCGGCGCGGTCACCGGCACTGTCGGCGGCATTCTCGGCATAGACGATCGCCCGCGCTTTCGCGAATACGTCGTGCACGAGCGCGTGCCGTCCTATCGCTACAACGATGATTTCAGGGTCGGCGCGGTGCTGCCGGAAAGCGGCGTCACATATTACGACGTTCCGCCCGAATACCACGTGAGCGGCTATCGCTACACCTACGTGAACGACCACCCCGTGCTGGTCGATCCGCACACGCGGCGCATCGTTCAGATCATCGATTAAGGCACAAACTTAAAGGGAGCGAACATGTTTAAAATCAAAGCACTTATGGCCGTATCCGCCTTGGCCTTGGCGGTTATGGTGGCGCCGCAGCCCGCTGCGGCGAGTGGCCGCGGAGGCGCGATCGCGGCCGGCGTCATCGGCGGACTGGCTGTCGGCGCGATCGTCGGATCGCAGGCTAATCGCGGCTATTACGGCGGCCCAGGCTACTACGAGCCCGGCTATCAACCGGTCTACGGCGCCTGTCACATCGAGCGGCAGCGGGTTGTCGATCAATACGGCAATTACCATGTGCGGCGCATTCGCGTCTGCGAGTGAGCGACAATACAAAAGATCACGCGATCCATTGCGCCGCAGCCCATCGAGGCTGCGGCGCAGTTCTTTCGCGAAGGACGCATGGCCCCTCACCCGGCTCGCGCCTTTCAGGCGCGCTCGCCACCCTCTCCCCGTAAAGAACGGGGAGAGGGAAGAACTAAGCCACCGCCTTGATGATGGTGCGGAGCTTGTCGAACATCTCGCCGATCTGGCTTTCGCTCACGATCAGCGGCGGGCTCATTGCGATGGTGTCGCCCACCGCGCGGAACATGAAGTCCTGCTCGAAGAAGCCGCGCTCCAGCGCCTCCAGGCCGCGCTTGCCGACGGCGTCCGGCTTGCTGGCGAGATCGATGCCGACCGTCAATCCTGCCGCGCGGATGTCGAGCACGTTCGGCAGGCCCTTCAGGCTCATCGCCGCCTCGCACCACATCGGCTCGAGCTTGCGCGCGCGCTCGAACAGGCCCTCGTCGCGGTAGATGTCGAGCGTCGCCAAGCCCGCCGCGCAGGCGAGCGGATGCGCCGAATAGGTGTAGCCGTGGAACAACTCGATGACGTGCTCGGGGCCTTTCATGAAGGCATCGTAGATGCCCTTGCGCACCAGCACGCCACCCATCGGCACGCTGCCGGAGGTGATGCCCTTCGCGAAGGTGATCATGTCGGGAACGACACCGTAGCGCTCGGCGGCGAAGGCGTATCCCATGCGCCCGTAGGCGGTGATGACCTCATCGAAGATCAACAGGATGCCGTGCTTGTCGCAGATCTCGCGTAGCCGCTTGAGATAGCCCTTCGGCGGCGGCAGGACGCCGGTCGAGGCGGCCAGCGGCTCGACGATCACCGCGGCGATGGTCGAGGCGTCATGCAGCGCGACGAGCCGATCCAAGTCATCCGCAAGATGCGCGCCCCACTCCGGCTCGCCGATAGTGAAGGCCTGCTCGGCGCGGTTATAGGTCGAGGTGAGATGATCGACGCCGGCGAACAGCGCACCGAACTGCTTGCGGTTTGACACGATGCCGCCGACGGCGATGCCGCCGAAGCCGACGCCGTGATAGCCGCGCTCGCGGCCGATCAGCCGCACGCGCGAGGCATTGCCGCGCACATTGTGATAGGCGAGCGCCACCTTGAGCGCCGTGTCCACCGCCTCCGAGCCGGAATTGCAGAAGAACACCTGCTCGAGATCGCCCGGCGCCAGCGCCGCGATACGGCTCGCCAGCTCGAAGGCCTTGGGATGGCTGAACTGGAAGGCCGGCGCGTAGTCGAGTTCGCCGGCCTGCGCCTGGATCGCCTTGACGACACTGTCGCGGTTGTGGCCGGCATTGGTGCACCAGAGGCCGGCCGAGCCGTCGAGCAGCTTGCGCCCGTCCGGCGTGAAGTAGTGCATGTCCTTGGCGCCGGAGACGAAGCGCGGCCGCGCCTTGAAGGCGCGATTGGCGGTGAACGGCATCCAAAAGGCGTCGAGGTCGTTGGGGACGGCTGTCGCGGCTTGGGCCATGGGTTCTCGCCTCACGGTGTTGGCTGGCCTGGATTAGACCCTTTCGCCGGTAATGACAAAGCGGGAAACGGCTGCTACCACCGCCGCGACGACAATCCACTACAATCCACGACATTCAACTCTGATCGCGACGCGTTAGACCATGGCCAAGCCGCACAAACTCAAAGCCCGCCTGCCGCGCGGCCTCGCCGACCGCGGGCCGGCCGAGATTGCCGCGACGCGCACCATGGTCGAGACCATCCGCACCGTGTTCGAGCGCTACGGCTTCGAGCCGGTGGAGACGCCCGCGATCGAATACACCGACGCGCTTGGCAAGTTCCTGCCCGATCTCGACCGGCCGAACGAGGGCGTGTTCTCGTTCCAGGACGACGACGAGCAATGGTTGAGCTTGCGCTACGACCTGACCGCGCCGCTCGCGCGCTATGTCGCGGAGAATTTCGACGCGCTGCCGAAACC
>DATARB010000306.1:0-5052 GCA_036264375.1 Pseudolabrys sp. | reverse complement strand
CGCCACCACGGCGAAGCCGCGGCCGGCCTCGCCGGCGCGCGCGGCTTCCACCGCCGCGTTCAGTGCCAGCAGGTTGGTCTGGCGTGCGATCTCGTCGATGACGCCGATGATGTCGGCGATCTTGCCGGACGATTCTTCGATGCGCGACATCGCCTGCACCGCTTTGCCCGCCACTTCGCCGCCGCGGTCGGCGGCCTTCTGCGTCGACAATGCCGACTGCTGCGCGCGCTGCGCGTTCTCGGCGTTCTTGCGCACAGTGGCGGAGATTTCCTCCATCGAGGCGGAGGTCTCTTCCAGGCTCGCCGCCTGCTCCTCCGTGCGCTGCGACAGGTCGGTGGTTGCGATCGCGATCTCGCTCGAGGCGTTGGTCACCTCGCGCGCCGAGCTCTTGATCTGCGTCACCGTCTCGCGGACCTGGGCGATCATCGCATTCACGGCCGTGACGATCTGCGCAACCTCATCCTTGCTCTGGATGGCCGGCAGCGAGACGTTGAAGTCGCCCTCTGCGACTTGAAGCATTGTCGCCCGGATGGTCAGAAGCGGCGTGACGACCCGGCGTGTGGCAATCAGCATCATGGCGATGCCTCCTGCGATGGCCAACGCCAGGAGCGTAAGCTGGCCAGCGAGGCGCCACTGCGCCGCGGCGCGGACCTTGGCCGCGTAGTCCATGATGGTCTCATGCGTCACCTCGGCGACGTTCAGCAGCGTGGTGAGCTTGGCGACAGATATCCTGAGCCATTCGTCAGGCGCCATGTCGATCTTCTGCCCGGCGATCAGCGTCTTCAGCGTCTTCATGCGCAGGCTGCTGTAATCGGGCAACAGGAAGCCCTGTTTGACGCCCTCGATCGCCGCGTTGAAGCTCGCCGGCATCGGCAAGCCGGTGGCCACGCTCTGGAGCGCGTTCCAAGCGGTTTCAACACGAGCCGAATAGACGTTGTAACGCACGAGCGCGTCGGCCGGCATCGGAATGCCGCCGACGCCGTCGGAAATCAGAACCGCCAGGTCGCCGCCGGCGTTGCGCGCACCCCACGCCAGATCCCTGATTTCGAATAGCTGATCGACATACGAATCCTGCAGCTTGACCGAGAGGACAAGCTGTGCGGAAATTTTGTCCACCAGCGCGATGAGCGACGTCATCTGAGCGTTGGCGTCCTGAGCGATGCCGGCGCGGCGCTGAGCTTTCGGCTGCGACAGCGCGGCCGCGGTGTCCTGGTGCAGGGCGAGCAGCCGCTTGAACGATTGCTCGAGATCGACGACCAGAGCATTGCTCGTTCCAAGATCGATCTCTTTGAGTTGCTCAACCGCTTCCGTCAGCGCCTTGATGTCGCTCTCGCGCACCTGGCGTAAGACCGGATTGACTCCGTCCTGCCGGTCGACGTTCAAGTCGCGGGATGTCGACGAGCGGTCAATCCGCAAATTCGCCAGGGCATTGAACAACGATGCGGACGCATCGGCGACCATCACCATGCGTCCCGACTGGCTCAATCGCACCCATGAATTCCAGGAGTCGATCGCCAGCGACAACACCAGAGCGCCCGCCAGCAGGGCGACGACCGATTTCAACAGCACGTTGACCGAAACTCGGTTGAGCATCAACCCCACCATTCCAATGCGGACGCTTGCAAAGGGCCCATTCGCCCTTGCGGAAACGCGGCGATTCCCGCGTGCGCCATTCGGTGAAGAGTGACGAAAACTCCTCAACGCAATTTTAAATTGCGCATGCGCCCGAAGGCGATCTCGTTATCCGGCTTGGTTGTTTTAGATTAACATCAGCCCGAGAACGGCCGCACGGTCACGCGGCCGTCGCCTTCGGCCGGATCGCATTTCGCGCGGGCTGGAGCGCCTGACGGCTGGGCGGCGCCATCGTCCGCGCCGGAGCAGCGGCCACCGGCGCGTCCTCGGTGCGGAAATAAGCAACCTGCTCGTCCATCGACTTCGCCTGCTCCTCGAGCGTATGCGCCGTTGCGGCATTCTCCTCGACCAGCGCGGAGTTGCGCTGCGTCGCCTCATCCATCTGCGCCAGCGCCTTGCCAATCTCGTCGAGACCGGTCGCCTGCTCGGCGCTGGCGGTGGCAATGTCGGAGACCAGCGACGCGACCTCGCGGATCGAGTCGACGATTTCGTTGAGCGCGTTGCCGGCTTGGTTCACCAGTGCGACGCCTTCCTTCACCTGGCCGCCGCTGCTGGTGATGATCTGCGCGATGTCCTTGGCCGCCTGCGAGGAGCGCTGCGCAAGGCTGCGCACTTCGGTGGCCACCACCGCGAAGCCGCGCCCGGCCTCGCCGGCGCGGGCGGCTTCCACCGCCGCGTTGAGCGCCAGCAGGTTGGTCTGTCGCGCGATCTCGTCGATGACGCCGATAATGTCGGCGATCTTGCCGGACGACTCCTCGATGCGCGACATGGCCTGCACCGCTTTGCCGGCCACGTCGCCGCCGCGGTCGGCAACCTTCTGCGTCGACAATGCCGACTGCCGCGCCTTCTGCGCGTTCTCCGCGTTGCGGCGAACGGTACTCGAAATCTCCTCCATCGAGGCGGACGTCTCTTCCAGGCTCGCCGCCTGCTCTTCGGTGCGCTGCGACAGGTCGGTGGTCGCGATGGCGATCTCGCTCGAGGCGTTGGTCACCTCGCGCGCCGAGCTCTTGATCTGCGTGATCGTGTCGCTGACCTGGGCGATCATGGTGCGCACCGCCGCGACGATCTGCGCGACCTCATCCTTGCGGTCGATCACCGGCAGCGTGACGTTGAAGTCCCCGTCCGCGACCTGGAGCATCGTCGTCCGGATCGCCTGGAGCGGCGTGACGACCCGGCGCGAGATCATCAGCATGATGGTGATGCTCACGCCGAGCGCCGCCGCCAAAACGGCGATCTGCCAGGTCAGGCTCCACTGCGCCGCGGCGCGAAGCTCGGCCGCGCGATCGCGGACCGTCCGCAGCGCCACTTCGGCGACATTGAGCAGCGACTCGTTCTTGGCGAACGAGAGCTTCAGCCACTCCGCAGATGTCATATCGACTTTCTGGCCCGCGCTCAGGGCCTTGATGAGCTTCAGACGCAGCTCGGCATAGTCCGGCGAAAAGAACTCGCGTTTGGCGCGCTGCATGGCTTCACTGAAGCTGGCCGGCAGCGGCAGCCCTTTCGCGACATCCTCGACGGCGGACCACGCAGATTCCACGCGCGTGTTGTAGATGTTGTATTTTACCAACGCGTCGGGCGCGATCGGCATGCCGCTCACGGCGTTTGAAATCTGCACCGACAGGTCGCCGCCGGCGTCACGCGCGGCCCAGGCCAGGTCCTTGAGCTCGAACAACTGATCGACATACGAGTCCTGCAGCTTGACCAACAGTACGAGTTGATCGGTCAGCTTGCCGATCAGATTGAGAAGCGAATCCATCTGGTTGAACGCGTCCTGAGCGATCCCGGGCCGGCGCGACGCTTTCGGTTGCGACATTGCGGCAGCCGTTTCATCGTGCAAGGCGATCAGCTTCGTGTACGACTGAGAAAGATCGGCAATGAGGACGTTGCTTTCGCCGAGATCGATGCTTTTGAGTACGGCGACCGCGTTGCCAACGGCTTTGCTGTCGGCCTCTCGCAAATCGCGCAAGATCGGATTCACGCCCGTCTGTGCATCCGCGTTGAGGGCGCGGAACGAGGTTGAGCGGTCGGCGCGCAGATTATCCAGCGCGGTGAACAGGTAGGCTGAGGCCTCGGCCACCTGTGTCATGCGGCTTGCGGCACGCCACCGGCTCCATGAATCCGCGGCGCCGAATGTCAGAGAAACGACAAGGGCCCCCGCCAGCAGCGCGACGACCGATTTCAACAGCACGTTCACCGAAAGCCGATTCAACATAATCGCATTCCCAGTCTGTACTTCACCCGCCGGAGCATCTATCTGTCGCCACCGTCCATAGCCGACGCACGCAGGGCATTCGCGCCACGCGCATCGCTCGAACAGCTTGTTTATCGTTATCGCCCGGCCACGTTCATTCGAACGCGTTTCCGCCCTTGCAATGCAAATTGCATCTCAAAGCTGAAAGTACATTTAAGATTGCGCGGACGCGGGACGTCTTTTCTTTATCTGAATTGGTTGTCTGAAATTAACATTTGAAGCCCGGGAGATTGGCTCAGGCGCGATCAACGCACGACGAGGCGCAAGGTTTCCTCGGCGGCCGCCTCCGGCGTGCGCCACAGCCAGTCCTGCATCTGGTTGCGGAACCATGTGACCTGGCGCTTGGCATACCGGCGCGTATCCATGATCGCGCCGGCTGCCGCTTCGTCACGCGAGATCGCGCCGGCAAGATGGCGGATGAGCCAGGGCACGCCATGCGCCTTCATCGCCGGCAGCAGCGGATCGAGACGGCGCGCGGCGAGCGCCCGCACCTCCTCCAGCGCGCCCGCCTTCAGCATGATGCCGAAGCGCGCCTCGATACGCCGCACCAGTTCGGCGCGATCGCAGGTGACGAAGATTTTCACCGCCTGCGCGGCATCGACCAGCGGCGGCAGCCCGTCGCGGTGCCAGTCGCTCAAAGGCCGGCCCGTGGCTTCGACCACTTCGAGCGCACGCGAGATGCGTGAGCGGTCGTTGACCATCAGCCGCTGCGCCGTCTTGGGATCGGTGCGCATCAGCTCGGCATGCAGGGCCGGTGCGCCCTCGCTGATAATCCGCTCGCGCACGCGCGCGCGGATGTCGTCGGGGATCGGCGGCACCGCCGCGAGCCCGGTCAGCAGCGCCTTGAAATAGAGCCCGGTGCCGCCGACCAGGATCGGCAGCCGTCCTTGCGCCGCGATCTCCGCGAGCACGGCGGCGGCATCGCGGCACCAGCGGCCGACCGAATAGTTCTCCGCCGGGTCCACATGGCCATAGAGCCGGTGCGGCACGCGCGCCTCTTCCTCCGGCGCCGGCCGCGCCGTGATGATGCGCAGGTCGCGATAGACCTGCATGGAATCGGCATTGACGACGACGCCGCCGAGCCGCTCGGCCAGAGAGAGCGCCAGCGCCGACTTGCCGCTGGCGGTCGGCCCTGCAATAAGCACCGCCTGTTTGGCACCGTGCATCGA
>DATARB010000302.1:0-4082 GCA_036264375.1 Pseudolabrys sp. | reverse complement strand
CCCGCCGAGCGCGCTGCGCTGCTGTCCGCCGGGCGCCGCCGGTGCCGCGTTCGGCTGCTGGGCGGTCAACTTGTTATAGGCTTTGTAGGCAAGCAGTCCGAGCAGGGCCATCGTCATCGGCGACATACCGCCGCTGCGGTTTGGATCGGCCTGGCCGCGCGGTCCGTTCTGCATTCCGTTCAGGATATCGAGCAAACCCATCGTCCGCCTCCGTCAAATGCTCCCCCCGAAGGCGCTTCAGCATAGGACGTCGCGAAGAGGGCAGGTGAGTGACGCATAGACGGGGCCATCACGTCCGCGTGACGGAACTCGCGCGTGAGATGCGGAGGAGGTAAGCGGAGATGGGAAAGTAAAAAGTAAATGCAGTGTCGCCGGATACTTACCTCTCCCCGCTTGCGGGGAGAGGTCGGTCCGCCATCGCGGGGCGAAGGCAGACCGGGTGAGGGGGCGTATCGGCGAGTCTGAGCTTTATCGATAGGCCCGCTCACCCGGCTCGCGGCTAACGCCGCTCGCCACGCTCTCCCCGCAAGCGGGGAGAGGGAATTACGTCATCGCCTTCTTCAGGTTCTCGTCGATCTTGTCGAGGAAGCCCGTCGTCGAAAGCCACTTCTGGTCGGGGCCGACGAGAAGGGCGAGGTCCTTGGTCATGTAGCCGGCTTCGACGGTGTCGACGCAGACCTTCTCCAACGTGGCGGAGAACTTGGCCAGCGCGTCGTTGTTGTCGAGCTTGGCGCGATGCGCGAGGCCGCGCGTCCAGGCGAAGATCGACGCGATCGAGTTGGTCGAGGTCTCCTTGCCCTTCTGATGCTCGCGGTAGTGGCGCGTCACGGTGCCGTGCGCGGCTTCCGCTTCCACCACCTTGCCGTCCGGCGTCGTCAGCACCGAGGTCATCAGGCCGAGCGAGCCGAAGCCCTGCGCGACGATGTCCGACTGCACGTCGCCGTCGTAGTTCTTGCAGGCCCAGACGTAGCCGCCCGACCACTTGAGCGAGGCCGCGACCATGTCGTCGATCAAGCGATGCTCGTAGGTGATCTTCTTGGCCGCGAAGGCGTCCTTGAACTCGGCGTCGAACACCTCCTGGAAGATATCCAAGAAGCGGCCGTCATAGACCTTGAGGATGGTGTTCTTCGACGAGAGATAGAGCGGATAGCCGCGCGCCAGCGCGTAGTTCATCGAGGCGCGGGCGAAATCGCGGATCGAGTCGTCGAGATTGTACATCGCCAGCGCGACGCCCGAGCTCGGGAACTTGAACACTTCGTGCTCGATCTTTTTGCCGTCCGAACCGGCATAGCTCAGCGTCAGCGTGGCGCCTTCCGGCACGCGGATGTCGGTGGCGCGATACTGGTCGCCGTAGGCATGGCGGCCGATGATGATCGGCTTGGTCCAGCCTGGCACCAGGCGCGGCACGTTCTTGCAGATGATCGGTTCGCGGAAGATCACGCCGCCGAGGATGTTGCGGATGGTGCCGTTCGGCGAGCGCCACATTTTCTTCAGATTGAATTCCTTCACCCGCCCTTCGTCGGGGGTGATGGTGGCGCACTTCACCGCGACGCCGACCTCTTTGGTCTTGTTGGCGGCGTCGATGGTGATCTGGTCGTTGGTCTCGTCGCGCTTCTGGACGCTGAGGTCGTAGTACAAGAGATCGACATCCAGATAAGGATGGATCAGCTTGTCCTTGATGAGCTTCCAGATAATGCGGGTCATTTCGTCGCCGTCCATTTCGACGACGGGATTTGCAACCTTGATCTTCGCCATTTGAGTGAGCCACCTTTTGAGAGCCGGCATCGGTAACGGTCGTCAGACCGACGAAAATTCGGCGCGCGTTCATTGAAGACGCCGCCCCCGGCAGCGGGCTCTATAGCATCGACTTTCGTGCCGTGAAAGCCGCGTTCGCGCGCGGACTAAGCCGCACCCAGAGGCGCATGGCTGCAAGCAAGACGCGGGAGGAAATTTCGAGCGGTCTTAATCGGCGAAGTGTGACTCGCACGGCCGCTTGATCTGCCGAATTTGAAGTAAACTCCGCTCATGCCCGCGAAAACGGGCATCCAGTTCTTGTCAAAGGACTGCGTCCCCATCGCAAGCCGGCTATAGCCGACTTGCGCATTTTAGATGGCAGACATCGGGTCTACCCGATGTCTGCGCGCGGGGACGAGCGGATAATCAAGTCAGAGCGCGGCGAGCGCGGCGTTCAGCGTCGCACTCGGCCGCATCGCGGCCGAGGCCTTGGCATTATCGGGCAGGTAGTAACCGCCGAGGTCGACCGGCTTGCCTTGCGCGCCAATCAGTTCGGCGTTGATCTTGGCTTCGTTCTTGGCGAGCGCGTCGGCGAGCGGCTTGAAGCGGGCTTGCAGCTCCGCGTCCTTGGTCTGCGCCGCCAGGGCCTCAGCCCAGTACAGGGCGAGGTAGAAATGACTGCCACGGTTGTCGAGTTCGCCGACCTTGCGCGCAGGATTGCGGTTGAACTGCAGGAACTTGCCAATGGCCGTGTCGAGGGTCTCGGCGAGAACCTGCGCCTTGGCGTTCTTGTAGGTCTGCCCTAGATGTTCGAGCGACGCGCCGAGGGCGAGGAATTCGCCGAGTGAGTCCCAGCGCAGATAACCCTCTTCCTCGAACTGCTGTACGTGCTTGGGCGCCGAGCCACCGGCGCCGGTCTCGAAAAGCCCGCCGCCCGCCAGCAGCGGAACGATGGACAGCATCTTGGAGGAGGTGCCGAGCTCCATGATCGGGAAGAGGTCGGTCAGATAGTCACGCAGCACGTTGCCGGTGACGGAGATCGTGTCCTGCCCCTTGCGAATGCGCTCGAGCGAGAACTTGATCGCTTCGACCGGCGCCAGAATGCGGATGTCGAGCCCCGCTGTATCGTGATCCTTCAGGTACTTCTCGACTTTGGCGATCTCCTGCGCGTCATGCGCGCGGTTCTTGTCGAGCCAGAACACCGCCGGGGTGTTAGTGAGGCGCGCGCGGCGCACGCCGAGCTTGACCCAGTCCTGGATCGGCGCATCCTTGGTCTGGCACATGCGGAAGATGTCGCCGGTCTCGACCGGACGCTCCAGCAGCACCTTGGCGTCGTCGGCGACGACACGAACCGTGCCGCTGGCGGGGACTTCGAACGTCTTGTCGTGCGAGCCGTATTCCTCGGCCTTCTGCGCCATCAAGCCGACGTTCGAAACCGAGCCCATGGTCTTGGGATCGAACGCACCGTTGGCCTTGCAGTCCTCGATGACCGCCTGAAACAGCCTTGCGTAGCTGCGATCCGGGATCACGGCCTTGGTGTCGTGCAGCTTGCCGTCCGGGCCCCACATCTTGCCGCCTTCGCGGATCATCGCCGGCACCGAAGCGTCGATGATGAAGTCGCTGGGCACATGCAGGCCGGTGATGCCCTTGTCGGAATTCACCATCGCGAGGGCCGGGCGTTTCGCGTACTCGGCCGCGATGTCGTCCTTGATCGTTTTCTTCTCGGCATCCGGCAGCGTCTCGATTTTTGTCAGCAGATCGCCGAAGCCGTTGTTGAGGTTGACGCCGAGCTTCTTCAGCGTCGCCTCGTGTTTCCTGATCACGTCTGCGAAGAATTCGGAAACGACATGGCCGAACACGATGGGGTCGGCGATCTTCATCATCGTCGCCTTCACGTGCAGCGAGAACAGCACGCCTTGCTTCTTGGCGTCTTCGATCTGCTCGGCAAAGAAGGCGCGCAGCGCCTTGCGGCTCAATACGGCTGCATCGATGATCTCGCCGGCGATCAGTGGCGTCTTCGCCTTCAGCACCGTGGTCTTGCCGTCGGCTTCGACCAGCTCGATGCGGGCGTTGGTCGCCGCGGCGACGGTGGTCGAGATTTCCGAGCCGTAGTAATCGCCGCCCGACATGTAGGCGACATGCGATTTGGAGTCCTTGCTCCAGGTGCCCATCTTGTGCGGATTGTTGCGGGCGTATTGCTTGACGGCGCCGGCCGCGCGGCGGTCGGAATTGCCTTCGCGCAACACCGGGTTGACGACGCTGCCGAACACCTTGCCGTAGCGGGCCTTGATCTCCTTCTCGGCGTCCGTCGTCGGATTGTCCGGATAGTCCGGAACGTTGTAGCCCTT
>DATARB010000300.1:0-29099 GCA_036264375.1 Pseudolabrys sp. | reverse complement strand
GCTTACTCCGGCTGATCGCCGCCGTCGCCCTGCGGGGCCGCGCCTTGCGCGTTGCCGAACTCGCCGCGTTCACCACGGAAGCCGCCGCGATGCCGGCGCCGCCGGCGATGGCCGAAGCGGTCGCCGCCACGCTCGCCCTGGGCGTCGTGGCCGTTCTGGCCGCCGCCGTTCTGCTGCTGGGGCTGCGGTTGACCGCCGCCGCCGGTGATGAAGGCCGGAAGGCCGCCGATCTCCGCGCCTTCGTTGAGGCTCGGCTGCGGATAAGACGGCTGCGGCTGCGGGCGGATGTTCTGCTGCTGGTCGCGCGGCGGGAACGGCTGCGCATCGCGCGGGATGTAAGGCTGGCCTTGCGGCGGCATCGGTTGCGGTACGTAGCTCGGCTCGTTCTGGCCGAGGAAAGGCTGACCGTCATCGTCGCCGTCGTCATAGCCGTCGTCGGCGGCGCCCTGGGGTCCGGGCGCGCCCGGCTGGCCCTGCTGGTTGTTGTAGTAGGGGTTCTGCTGGCGGAATTGCTCCTGCGCAGCGGCGATCAAACGGAAATAATGCTCGGCGTGCTGGTAGTAGTTCTCGGCGGCGACCGGATCGCCCGAGCTTTGCGCGTCGCGCGCGAGTTGGATGTATTTTTCCGCGATGTGCGAGGCGGTGCCTCGGATCTTCACGTCGGGACCGTTCGACTCATAGACCCGCGTCAGCGGATTCTGGCTCTTGCGGTGGTTGTTGTTGTTGTTACGACCACGCATGCGCTTCTGACCGTTTCTCATGATGTCCCTGTTCGCCGACCTTTCGCATCACTGCGGCGCTTGCCGCCGTTGCCCAATCGCAAGTCCATACAAATGTCATCGCGCGGACGGACCTGCGTCAGTTGCCCACGCCAATGCCGATGATTGTGTGCCTGTTATCGCGATAGCCGTAGCAACCCCTTGCCGCGGTCCTGCCGCAGCGTTGCCAACCCTTCGTCACGCGCACAGTCTCTAGGTCGTAGATTCCGATGCGCCTAACCGGTGAAGCATCCAGACCCGTATCTGGCGATTTCGTTTGCCGTCTTTCGGCTCAAGCCGGCCCTTCGTTATCGGCCTTGCGCCACCGCCTCGCAGAGCCTGAGGCTCCGGGGTTACATGCGGCGCAACCGTCACGGGTCGATTCCGTTGCTCGGAAGCTAGTCGTTTCCGGGTCGCATTCCAAGAGCTTTTTTCGTATTAGCCAGCCCTGCGCTTTTCGCCGTATGGCAATGCAAATAGTTCATAGCCCGAATTTACCGCCGGCTTGCGCCGAGCACGCGCGGAATACCGGCTAAATCCGGCCGTGCGTCGCCGGCATTCAGGCCGGCATTGGTAAACAGGGAACGCACCGCGCCCTCCTGGCCTACCCCCAATTCGACGAAAAGCCGGCCGCCTGGAGCGAGCAGGCGGAGCGCATCGTTGGCAATCAAACGATAGGCATCGAGTCCGTCGGCGCCGCCGTCCAATGCCAGAGCCGGGTCGTAGTCGCGCACTTCCGGCGCCAAGGTGGCGATCTCGGCGCGCGCGATATAAGGCGGGTTGGAAACGACAAGGTCGAACGGGCCTTGCACGCCGTCGGCCATGTTGCAGGCGACAAAAGCCGCGCGCGTGTCGAGGCGATTGCGTTCGGCGTTGCCGCGCGCGATGTCCAGCGCCGGCACGCTGACGTCGGTCGCCGTGCCGATCGCGTTGGGCAATTCGCTGAGCAACGCCAGCAGCAGGGCGCCGGAGCCGGCGCCGATGTCGAGCACGCGCAGCTTCTCCGCGCGCAGGCCGCCGCGCGTGATGAAGTCGAGCACGGCTTCCACCACGGTCTCCGTCTCCGGCCGCGGATCGAGCACATCCGGGCTGACGTCGAGCGGCAGGCTCCAGAACTCGCGGCGGCCGAGGATGCGCGACACAGGTTCGCGCCGCAGCCGCCGCGCCGCCAGCGCATTGATCGCGGAGACCTCGCGCGCTTCCAGGACGCGATCGGATTGCGACAGGATTTGCGCGCGGCCGAGATGCAGCGCATGGCCGATCAGGATGCGCGCATCCACCTCGGGCTGCTCGATGCCGGCGAGACGGAACGACTGCGCCATCATGCGGACGGCTTCAGAAACAGAGGCGCCGTCCTTCAGTCCCGGAATGACTCTCACTGCGCCCCTTCGGCCGCCAGCAGCTCGGCCTGATGCTCCGTCACGAGTGCATCGATGATTTCGTCCAGCGCCTCGCCTTCCATCACCTGCGGCAGCTTGTAGAGCGTCAGGTTGATGCGATGGTCGGTGACGCGGCCTTGCGGAAAGTTGTAGGTGCGGATGCGCTCGGAACGGTCGCCCGAGCCGATCTGCCCGCGCCGTTCGGCGGCGCGCTCGGCGTCGAGCTTGGTGCGCTCCTGGTCGTAGAGCTTGGCGCGCAGCATGGTCATCGCCTTGGCTTTGTTTTTGTGCTGCGAGCGCTCCTCCTGCACGTAGACCACGATGCCGCTCGGCATGTGCGTGATGCGGATCGCCGATTCGGTCTTGTTGACGTGCTGACCGCCGGCGCCTTGCGCGCGCATGGTGTCGATCTTGAGATCCTTCTCGTCGATGTCGATATCGACGTCCTCTACTTCGGGCAGCACCGCTACGGTCGCCGCCGAGGTATGGATGCGGCCCGACCCCTCGGTGTCGGGCACGCGCTGCACGCGGTGCACGCCCGATTCGAACTTGAGCTTGGCGAAGACGCCGCGGCCCTGGACCGTGGCGACGATTTCCTTGAAGCCGCCTTTGGTGCCTTCGCTCAGCGAGAGAATCTCGGTCTTCCAGCCTTGCTTGGCGGCGTAGCGCTCGTACATGCGGAACAAGTCGCCGGCGAACAAGGACGCCTCGTCGCCGCCGGTGCCGGCGCGGATTTCGAGGATTGCGTTGTGATCGTCCATCGCGTCCTTGGGCAGGAGCGCGATGCGGATCTTCTGCGCCAACTCGTCCTTGCGCGCCTGCAAGTCCTGCTTTTCGATCTCGGCAAGCTTGCGCA
Organism: Pseudolabrys sp.; assembly: GCA_036264375.1. Taxonomy (GTDB): domain Bacteria; phylum Pseudomonadota; class Alphaproteobacteria; order Rhizobiales; family Xanthobacteraceae; genus Pseudolabrys. The sequence goes on along the minus strand of DATARB010000300.1, from coordinate 26,106 downwards.
TCTCGGCGTCGTTGCCCGGCTCGTCGATCATCGCCTGCAATTCGGCAAGCTCGGCATCGGCGGCGCGGTACGCCTTGATCTCGTCCACCACCGGACCAAGTTCGGCGAACTCGCGCGACAGCTTCACGTAGGTGTCGGTCGACAAATTGGTGGACAGCTCGCTTTCCACCATCGCATGGCGGGCGAGCAGGGCATCGAGCTTCTGTTGCGGTAGGATCATGTCTTGGTCGCGCCCGGCTTTGTGCCAAGCATCCACGTATTGTTCGATGTTATTTGTAAAGACGTGGATGGACGGGACAAGCCCGGCCAGGACGCCTTCTACACGTGACGCCTTCTACAGTTGCAGTCCCTCGGCCGCCGCGAAGGCTTCGAGCTTGTGGCGGATGGAGACGCTGCCGACCGGCTGTGACAGTAGCGGCAGGATCGCCTGCTCGCCCTTTCTGCAGTCGAGATCCAAGAGCAGTGCCTTCACCGGTCCGACAGCCGACGGCGACAGCGACATCGAACGGTAGCCGAGGATCGCCAGCGCCAGCGCGCCGATCGGCTGCGACGCGAGCTCGCCGCACAGCCCTACCGGCTTGTTGTGCGTCTTCGCCTTGTCGGCGACGTCCTTTAACGCGCGCAGCACCGGCGCCGAGAGCGGATCGAATCGGTCGGAGACACGGACATTGCCGCGATCCGCGGCATAAAGGAACTGCATCAGGTCGTTGGAGCCCACCGAGAGGAAATCCACGCGTTCGAGAAGCTCGTCGAGCTGGAACAGCAGCGAGGGCACCTCGAGCATGGTACCGACCTGCACCCGCTCGGGCAGCAAATGGCCGTGCCGGCGCAGATGCGTCAGCTCGACCTCGACCAGCGCCTTGGCCTTGTCGAACTCCTCGACCATCGCGATCATCGGGAACATCACGCGCAGTTCGCGGCCGCCGGCCGCGCGCAACAGCGCGCGTACCTGGCTGCGCAGCAGGCCGGGCCGGTCGAGCCCGAGGCGGATCGCGCGCCAGCCGAGCGCCGGGTTCTCCTCCTCGATGTTGCGCATATAGGGGAGAACCTTGTCGCCGCCGATATCGAGCGTGCGGAACACCACCGGCTTCTTGCCGGCCGAATCGAGCACGGTGCGGTAGAGCGCCAGCTGCTCGTTGGTGCGCGGCAGCGTGTCCGCGACCATGAACTGCAATTCGGTGCGGAACAGGCCGACGCCGGCGGCGCCGGTTTCCTCGATATGCGGCAGGTCGATGGTGAGGCCGGCGTTGATCATCAGCGAGATCGCGCAGCCGTCCTTGGTTACGCAAGGCCGGTCGCGCAGCGCGCGGTACTGCGCCTGCCGCCGCGCGCGCAGCTTCACGCGCTCGCTGTAGGCGACTTCGATGTCCGGCGGCGGCCGCATATGCACATGGCCGGTCGAGCCGTCGACGATGACCGCGTCGCCGGGTTCGACGAGGCCGGTCGCATTGTCGATCTCGCCCACGGTCGGGATGCCGAGCGCGCGCGCGACGATCGAGACATGCGAGGTTGGGCCGCCTTCCTCGAGGATGAGGCCGCGCAACCGTTTCCGGTCGTAGTCGAGCAGCGCCGCCGGCCCCATCGAGCGCGCGACGACGATGGCGTTCTCCGGCAGTTGATCGCGCCGCGGCGCATGATCCTGGCCCATCAGCACGCGCATCAGGCGGTTGGCCAGATCGTCCAGGTCATGCAGCCGGTCGCGCAGATAAGGGTCCGATGCGCGCAGCATGCGCGCGCGGGTATCGGACTGCACGCGTTCGACGCCGGCTTCGGCGGTGAGGCCGGTCATCACCGCCTCTCTTATTTTGTGCAGCCAGCCCTGATCGTAGGAGAACATGCGGTAGGTTTCGATCACGTCGCGGTGCTCGCCACCGTCGGCGAGGTCGCGGTGTTCGACCAGCCGGTCGAGATCGGCGCGCAGCGTGGCGATCGCGGCGTCGAGCCGCTTCAGCTCGCGCGGCACGTCGTCGGCAATGACGTTGGTGATGACCACGCGCGGCTCGTGCAGCACCACATGGCCAAGTGCGATGCCGTCCGACAGACAGGTGCCGGTGAGATGCATCGCATGGCGCGCCGCCGGCTCGGCGCCAGGGCGGGCGAGCGAGGACAGCTCGCCCGAGGCGATCATCTCGGCGAGCACCATCGCCGTGGTCTGCAGTGCCTCTTCTTCCTCCTCGGTATAGGTGCGGCGGGCGCGGTTCTGCACCACCAGCACGCCGAGCGTATTGCCGGCGCGCAGGATCGGCACGCCGAGGAAGGAGTGGTAGATTTCTTCGCCCGTCTCCGGCCGGAACGAGAAGGCCGGGTGCGCCTGGGCGTCCGACAGGTTCATCGGATTGGCTTCGCTGGAAACCAGGCCGACCAGGCCCTCGTCGGGGTTGAGCACGGTCTGGTGGACGGCTTCGTGCTTCAGGCCCTCGGTGGCGTACAGCTCGAGCGTTCCGTCTACGCGCAACACGTAGACAGAGCACACCTCCGCGACCATGTTGGCGGCGATCAGCACCACCACCTTGTCGAGGCGATCCTGCGCGCTGACCGGCTCCGCCATCACTTCGCGAAGACGGCGCAGCAGCACGCGTGGACCACCGAGCGCACCACGCATCAGTCAGGTCCCTTCGAGCCGGGCCACCGGCCGCGGCTCCACTACGGCCCAATCATGTACGAATGGCGACCGCCGAAACCAGCCACCGGCGGCCGTTATCACGTTTGGCTATAGCCAAAGGTCTATGCAAGGGGCAAGCCAGCTCGTCGTCCCTCGCCCAGCCTCAGTCCCGTCATCCTGAGGTGCGAGCCGCACTTGCGGCGAGCCTCGAAGGATGAACGGCCACCGATCTCGGGCTCCCCGAGATCGGCAGCAATACTGCCGGCCCACGTCGGCTATCACCGGCTTGGGTGGCCGTCGCCCTTCGAGGGCCGCCTTCGGCGGCCACCTCAGGGTGACGGAGAGAGGCTAGTCTTACGCCTTATCCAACCCATAGAGCGAGTGCAGCGTGCGCACCGCCAGCTCGGTATACGCCGCATCGATCAATACCGAGAATTTTATTTCAGATGTCGTGATCGCGCGGATGTTGATGTTGCGTTCCGACAGCGCCTTGAACGCCTGGGCGGCCACGCCGGCGTGGCTGCGCATGCCGATACCGATGACCGAGACTTTGGCGACGTCGGTCGCCCCATCCAGCCGCTCGAAGCCGATCTCGCCCTTGGCCTTCTCGATCGTCGCCTTAGCCCGCTCGAAGTCCGCGGAGGGCACCGTGAAGGTCAAATCGGTGGTCGCCCCGTCGGCCGAGACGTTCTGCACGATCATGTCGACGTTGATGCTCGAATCGGCGAGCGGCCCGAAGATCGCGGCGGCGACCCCAGGCTTGTCCTGCACGCGGCGGATCGAGATCTGCGCTTCGTCCTTGGAGAAGGCGATGCCGGTGACGACTTGCTGTTCCATGATTTCGCTCTCGTCGCAAATGAGGGTGCCCGGCGGCGTCTGGCGCGGGTCGATGTCTTCCGGCTTCACGAAGCTGGAGCGCACGAAGATGCGCACATTATGCACCATGCCGAGCTCGACCGAGCGCACCTGCATGACCTTGGCGCCCAGCGAGGCCAGTTCCAGCATCTCCTCGAAGGCGATCTTGTCCATCCGGTGCGCCTTCGGCACCACGCGCGGGTCGGTGGTGTAGACGCCGTCCACGTCGGTGTAGATGTCGCAGCGTTCGGCCTTGATCGCGGCGGCGATCGCCACCGCCGAGGTGTCCGAGCCGCCGCGGCCGAGCGTGGTGATGCGGCCGGTTTCCTTGTTCATGCCCTGGAAGCCGGAGATCACGGCCACCTGCTTGTGCTCGGTGAAGCGCTTGATCAGCTCGGCGCCGTTGACGTCGAGGATACGCGCCGAGCCGTGCGCATTGTCAGTCAGGATCGGCAATTGCCAGCCCTGCCAGGAGCGCGCGTTCACGCCCATGTCTTCCAGCACGATGGACAGGAGGCCTGCCGTCACCTGCTCGCCGGTGGCGACCACGGCGTCGTATTCGCGCGCATCGTGCAGGACGGCGGCGTCCTTGCACCAGGCGACGAGCTGATTGGTCACGCCGGACATGGCGGAGACCACGACGGCCACGTCGTAGCCGGCATCGACCTCGCGCTTGACGTGGCGCGCCACATTGCGGATTCGGTCGAGATCGGCGACCGATGTTCCGCCGAATTTCATTACCAAACGAGGCATTGACGTTCCCGGACGCGCCGAAAGGCGCTAACAAGCGGTCCGGCACCGGGGCTGTGAGCCCAGGCGCCGGCCCGAAAAGGCGCGTATTCATAACGGCGAGGTCGCTGCCCTGCAACATGCGGCGGCCGGGGAGCGAGAAGGTCCGCATGGTAAACCGCAGTACCCGCGCCTCCAGCATCGATACCGCCGAAATCGAGCGGTTTTCCCGCCTGGCGGCCGACTGGTGGGACCCGCGCGGCCCCATGGCCGCGCTGCACAAGTTCAATCCGGTCCGGGTGGGATATATCCGCGATCAGGCGGCGGCGCAGTTTAACCGCGACGCCAAGAAGCTCGGCTGCCTCAAGGGCCTGCGCATCCTCGATATCGGATGCGGCGCCGGCATCCTCTCGGAACCGCTGGCACGGGTCGGCGCCGAGATGGTCGGCGCCGACCCCGCCGAGGAGAACATCGAGGCCGCCCGCGCCCATGCCGAGGATGGCGGCCTCACCATCGATTACCGCGCCACCACCGCGGAGGATCTCGCTGCCGCCGGCGAGCAGTTCGATATCGTGCTCGCCATGGAAGTGGTCGAACACGTCACCAATGTTCCGGCCTTCGTCGCCACGTGTGCGTCGATGGTCAAGCCGGGCGGGCTGATGATCGCAGCGACGCTCAATCGCACTCTGAAGAGTTTCGCGCTCGCGATCGTCGGCGCCGAATACGTGCTGCGCTGGGTGCCGCGCGGCACGCATCAATGGGACAAGTTCGTCACGCCGGACGAGCTTGAAAGCGCCTTCGAGCACGGGGGCCTCGATGTCATCGGCGAGCGCGGCGTCGTTTACAATCCCTTCGCCGACCGCTGGCAATTGGCGTCCGACATGGACGTGAACTACATGCTCGTCGGAGAGAGAAGAACACAAGGAGAGGAGACAGCATGATCCTCGAACTGGTCGAATTCATTTCGCCGAAAGGCTGGACGCGCGAGCAGGTCTTGGAAGACGCCAAGCAGGTCGCGCCCAAATGGCGCGCCAACACGGAGCTAGTGCGCAAGCATTTTGTGCGGGAGTTGAACGGCAAGACCGGGGGCGGGGTCTACATCTGGCCCTCGCTCGCGGCGGCGCAGAAGGCGCATGACGAAGCGTGGCGCCAGTCGATCATCAAGCGCACAGGCGCCGCGCCGACCATCCGCTATTTCGATCTCTTGCTGCTGGTCGACAACGAGCAGGGCGCGGTGACGGAGTTTCCCGAGTCCGCCGAGATCAAGCCGGCCGCTTAGCTGTCGTTCCCGCGAAAGCGGGAACCCAGTACGCCGTGCGCTATCGATGCGCTGCGGAGTCCTGGATCGCGGCTCTCTCTACGCTCGGCCGGGATGACAGACTGTTGCGGCGCGCTCCAGGCGGAATAATCATCACCACATGCTCTGGGCCCTCTTCACGCTGACAGCAGCCGCGGCGCAGACCGCGCGCAACGCCATGCAGCGCGAATTGACCGCGACGCTCGGCACCGTCGGCGCCACGCATGTGCGCTTCCTGTTCGGCTTTCCTTTTGCGCTCGTCTTCCTCGCGGGACTGTTGCAGGTGACCGGCGCGGGCCTGCCGCAAACCCCGCCGGTGTTCTGGCCCTGGGTCGTCGCCGGTGCGCTGACGCAGATTGCCGCCACCGCCTTGATGCTCTCGGTGATGGGCGAGCGCTCCTTCGTCGTCGCCTATGCCTATATCAAAACCGAGCCGGTGCAGGTCGCGCTATTCGGTTTTGTGTTCCTCGGCGATCATGTCACGCTGCTGGCGGGTGCGGCGATCCTGATCGCCACGGTCGGCGTCATCGTCATCTCGCTCAAGCCCGGCGCCGCGCGCGCCGGCACCTTGCGTTCGACCGCGCTCGGCATCCTGTCGGGCACGATGTTCGCGCTGTCGGCAATCGGCTATCGCGGCGCGATCCTCTCCTTGCACCTTCCGGACTTCGTGCTGGCCGCGACCTTCACCGTCGCCGTCGGCCTGGCGATACAGGCGGGGCTGCTGTCGCTCTATCTCGTGCTGCGCGACCGGAAAGTGTTCGCAGCCATCGCGCGCGCCTGGCGGCCGTCGCTGTTCGCCGGCTTCATGGGTGCCTTCGCCTCGGAGTTCTGGTTCCTCGCCTTCGCCATCGCCTCGGCCGCGCACGTGCGCACGCTGGCGCTGGTCGAAGTGCTGTTCGCGCAAGGCGTCACGCGCTTCATCTTCAAGCAGCCGACCACGCCGCGCGAGCTTCTGGGCGTCGTGCTGGTGGTGATCGGCGTCGCGGTGCTGGTGTGGGCTTTCTAATCTAGGGCGAAGTCTCTTACTCGAAATCTCTAAATCACCGCCGGCTGTGTGCTCATGTTGTAGAGCCGTTAACGCAAAGCGTTTGTCGGCAACGAGTTTTTCATCCAAGCCTTGCGAGGAATTGCAATCCAAAGTAGTTCAAGACGACCGCTGGGCATGCGGCGCTACCGGACCGCTTGTATTGTGGTCTTGCCGGGCAAGAATATCGATCCCGATTCTCACGTGGCATTACAGCGAAGAGACGTGAAATGCGGTTAAAGGGATTGATCTTTGGCGCGATAGCCTCTGTGTTCGCTATGGCCGGTGTGGCTCATGCCCAGAGCGATTATCCTTCGCATCCAGTACGTATAATCGTCGGCTTCGGACCGGGTGCCGCGGCAGATATCACCGCGCGCATTCTCGCGCAGCGCCTTTCGGATACGATGGGGCAGCGCTTCATCGTCGAGAACCGCCCCGGCGGCGGTAGTACTATCGCCGCTCAGTACGTCGCAAGCGCGCCCAAGGATGGATACACTCTGTACCTCGGTACGGTCGCGAATGTGATCAATGGCGCCCTGCAACCTAATCTGCCGGTGGATTTCGCGAAGGACTTCGCCCCCATCACGGTCGCAACCTCATCGCCGCTGCTATTGGTCGTTCATCCATCGACCGGCGTCACGACCGTGAAAAGCCTCATCGATCTGGCGAAGTCCAAGCCGGGCACAGTTTTTTTCGGTTCGTCGGGAATTGGAACGGCGCCGCATCTCTCCGGCGAGCTGTTCAACATGATGGCGGACGTCAAGATGGTGCACGTTCCGTATCAGGGCAGCGCGCAAGCGGTCACCGATCTTATCGCGGGGCGAACGCAGGTGATGTTCGCCCCGGTTTCCACCGTGCTGCCCCTGATCAAGGACGGCAAGCTTCAGGCATTGGCCACCACCGAACTCAAACGTTCGACCGAGCTTCCGGATCTCCCGACCATCGCGGAAGCCGGGATACCGGATTTCAACACCAGCCTTTGGCTGGGCATCGTTGCACCGAACGGCACGCCATCCGAAGTCATTGATAAGTTATCCAGCGGCATGATCCAGGCCTTGCACGATCCGGCTACTGCTGACGCGCTGCGCAAGACGGGTCTCGAAATCGAGGCGACCTCCCCGACTCAATTCGCGACGTTCATCGCGAGCGAGACCAAAAAATGGGACGCTGTGGTGAAGGCGGCTGGGCTACGGAAATAACGCGTGTTCAAGAAGAGGAATGGTGATGGCGAAACTGCGCGCAGTGGAATGCCGTGAGTTCATCAAGGCGGTCGTCGAAAAGGCCACTGAGATGGGAGTTCCAGTTTCGATCGCGGTCGTTGGACCGGAGGGTAACCTGATCGCCCTCGAAAGGATGGACGACGCCGGTTTTGTCACACCAGAAATTGCGTGGGCTAAAGCTTACACCGCTGCAGCATTTCGCTCGATGAGCCCCCGATTCCAAGATGGCCTGTTGATCCAACAGTGGTGTCGGGAGCGGAACCCGCAGCTTTTGACCAACCTCTCCGTTTTGACCAACGGCCGTGTCGCCGTATCGGGTGGTTGCGCGCCAGTGTTCAAAGGAGACGAGATGGTCGGCGCTTATGGCGTCAGCGGGGCCACCTCTCAGCAGGACGAAGAGATCGCCGTCTTCGCGCGCGAAAAGGTCGGCTGGGCGCACGGTCCGCAGAACGACACAACGCATCCGGACGTCAAAAAGCACATCAATGAGCTTTATGAGCAGGCGGGATTAGGCCATCGCAAGCTCTAAGGCCCGTTCTGGACGGCGAAGGGACTAATTCCGTTCATCCGGCAAAATCGGCAGCGGGTGGAATTCGATGCCTTCCTCGGCCAATTCCTTGGCGTCCTCGGGCGTCGCCTCGCCGTAGATCGAGCGGTGCTCGATCTCGCCGTAATGCATCTTGCGCGCTTCGTCTGAAAACTTCTTGCCGACATTGTCGGCGTTCTTGGTGAGGTGGTCGCGCAATTCCTTCAGCTTGGTGCGCAGTTCCTGTTCCTGCGGCGACATCATCGCCACCGGCGCTGAGGGCGCCGGAGCATCCGCGGCAGTGGGCGCCGGCTGAGCCGGCACTTGCGTCTTGCGCTTCTTGGTCGCGGCGAGCCGCGGCGCCATGATCGCTTTCTCGACCTTGGCCGAGTCGCACACCGGGCAGGTGACCAGCTTGCGCTTGGCCTGCTTGTCGAAGGCCGCGCTGTCGGCAAACCAGCTCTCGAACTCGTGGCCTTTGTCGCAGGCCAATGCGTATTTGATCATCGCGCGCCTTTCAGCACATGCAGGTGTGTGGGCTCGGCCATCGGCTCGACGATCTCGAAACGCCGGCCATGCTGCAGCGACGGAATGCGCGCACGCGCCGTCGCTACCGCCGCCGGATCGATCACCGCCATGACGACCCCCGGCTCGGTGCCGCCCTCCGCGAGGATGTTGCCCCACGGATCGACAATCAGCGAATGGCCGAAGGTCTCGCGCCCGTTCTCATGTTTGCCGCCTTGCGCAGCGGCGAACACGAAAGAGCCGTTCTCGATCGCGCGCGCGCGGTTGAGGATGTGCCAATGCGCTTCGCCGGTCTGCCTGGTGAAGGCGGACGGGATTGCGAGCATCGTCGCCCCGGCTTCCGCCAGCGCGCGGTAGAGTGCCGGAAAACGCAGGTCGTAGCAGACGGTCAGGCCCAGCCGGCCCCAGGGCAAATCGCAGAGCACCGCGCTCTCGCCAGGACGGTAGCTGTTCGACTCGCGATAGCTCTCGCCATTGGCGAGATCGACGTCGAACATATGGATCTTGTCGTAGCGCGCAACGATGTCGCCCTTGGCGTCGATCAGCAACGAGCGGTTGGCGGCGCGGTCCGGCCCGGCCTTGATCGCCAGCGAGCCGGCATGAATGACGATGCCGTGCTTGCGCGCCAGCTCGCGCAGCGCCGCCAGCGAAGCGTCATGCTCCTCGTCAGCGATCGTTGCGAACAGGCGCTCGCGTTTGACCTCCATGATGTTTGTCATTTCCGGCGTCAGCACGTAGTCGGCGCCGGCGCTCTTGGCCTCGCCGATCAGACGCACAGCCGTATCGATGTTTGCGCTCGGGTTGATCCCGGAGCGCATCTGGATCATCGCGGCCTTGAAGGCTGCGGGCGTTTCGCCCGGCGTCATGCGCTCTGTCCTTCGCTCTTTTCTTGGCTTGCCAGCAGCGGATCGAGCTTGCCGGCGCGTTCCAAAGCATGCAGGTCGTCGCAGCCGCCCACATGCACGTCGCCGACGAAAATCTGCGGTACGGTCATACGCCCATTCGCGCGTTGGATCATCTCCTCGCGCAGCGCTCCGTTACCGCCGACGTCGATTTCCTTGAAATCGACACCCTTGCGTTTGAGCAGGCCCTTGGCCGAGGTGCAATAGGGGCAAAAGCGGGTGGTGTAGATATCGACCGGGGGCATAAAGGGTTTTCCGCAGGTTCCATCGGTAACTATATGGTGGTGCGCAGGGGCGCAACAACCCGGGCGAAGACCAGCACGTCGACATGGGCGGCCCCCGCGCGCAGCAGGGCACGGGCGCACGTGTCCACCGTCGCGCCTGACGTGAGCACGTCATCGACCAGGACCAGCCGCCGGCCGGCGACCTCGGCCTTGTGTTCAGGCGGCACGCGGAAGGCGCCCTGCACGTTGTCGGCCCGCTCTGCCTTGGAGAGGCCGACCTGCTGCGGCGTCGCGCGCACGCGTTTGAGCGCGCCGGTCAGCACCGGCACGCCTGCGATACCGCCGATCGTCTTGGCCAGCGCCGCCGACTGGTTGAACCGCCGCGCCCACAGCCGCCGCCAGTGCAGGGGAACCGGCACCAGCGCGTCGGCGCCCGCGGTCAGTTCGCGGCCGGCGCGCGCCATCCAGCGGCCCATCATCGGCGCCAGATCGAGCCGGTCGCCGTATTTGAAGCGGGTCACCAGCGCGCGGGCGACATCGTCATAGCGCACCGCCGCGCGCGCCCGGTCATAGGCTGGCGGCGCCGCGATCGCCTCCATCGAGAGGGGGCCGGGGCCGGGGTCGTAGGTGAAGGGGATGCCGAGCCGCGCGCAATAAGGCGGCTCGATCAGCGAGAGCTTCGACCAGCACGCGGCGCATAGCCCGGCGCCGTCGCCCAGCGGCTCGCGGCAGGACGGACACAGCGGCGGCAGCGCGACATCGAGCGTGAAGCGCAACGCGGCGCGGACGGGATTTGCAAAACGGCGCAAACCCGAATGCCGTTCCGGCGTGGCTTCGGCGCTCTGCATAGGTCAAACGCTACTGTGGTTGTGTATTGGACGCAATGCACGCCACAGGCACTGAAGGACTCCCTCCCCCGCTTGCGGGGGAGGGTTGGGGAGGGGGCGCTTCGTGTGATAGCCCCCTCCCTGTCCCTCCCCCGCAAGCGGGGGAGGGGACGTTGAGCATGAGTGCCGAATGCCTGGGCCAATGATTTTCGACCGAAACTTGCTTCGTCTCCGCCGCGCCCGCGCCCGCGCGGTGGGACCGGCGACCTTCCTGCTCGACCGCGTCGCCGCCGAACTTTCCGAGCGGCTCGATCCCGTGATGCGCACGTTCAATGTTGCCGTCGATCTCGGTACGCCGATCGACGCGGTGCGGCGTGCGCTCGCCGTCAGCGGCAAGGTTGGCACCCTCATCGCCGCCGAGCCGGACGCCACCCAGCTCAGCGACGCGCTCCTCCGCGTCGCTGCCGACGAAGAGGCGCTGCCCTTCGCCGACGGCTCGCTCGATCTGGTCGTCTCGGCGCTGGCGCTGCAGTTCGTCAACGACCTGCCCGGCACGCTCATTCAGATCCGCCGCGCGCTGAAGCCGGACGGCCTGCTGCTCACCGCGCTGATCGGCGGCGACAGCCTCATCGAATTGCGCGAAGCCTTTGCCCAGGCGGAGAGCGAGATCGAAGGCGGCCTGTCGCCGCGCGTCGCGCCCTTCGCCGATCTGCGCGAGCTCGGCGCGCTGATGCAACGCGCCGGGTTCGCACTTCCGGTTGTCGATTCCGACCGGCTCACCGTGCGCTACGATTCACCCTTCGCGCTGATGCGCGACCTGCGCGCCATGGGCGCGACCAACATCTTGAGCGAGCGCCGCCGCGTGCCGCTCAAGCGCAAGACGCTTCAGCGCATGGCGCAGCTTTACGCCGATCGTTTCGCCGATGCCGACGGCCGCCTGCGCGCCACCTTCGAGATCGCCTGGCTCTCCGGCTGGGCGCCGCACGAGAGCCAGCAGAAGCCGCTCAAGCCCGGCTCGGCCACGCAACGTCTCGCCGACGCACTCGGCACCAAGGAAATCCCGGCGGGCGACAAAGCGGGCGGCTAGTTTATTTTCTAGTTTTCCTGCTTCAGCCTCTCAGTCGTCATGCCCGGCTTTATGCCGGGCATCCACGTCTTTGCGGGAAAGCAAGGCGTGGATGGCCGGGACAAGCCCGGCCACGACGAGTCACAGCGTCAGTCCAAGCGGAATCCGCTCTCAACGCGCCGCGTGGGGCGTGCCGTCGATCGCCGCCTTGAGATCCTGTTTCAGGCCCAGCGCCATCAGCAGCTCGGCCATGATGAACATTGGTCCGATGAAGGCCTGGAACAGATTGTCGGCCAAGGCCGGGCGGCGGCCTTCCCACACATGCCCGGCAAGCTGGAAAATCCAGCCGCCGATAAAGAAGAGCGCGAAGACTATCCACGCGGTGCCGCTGCCGTAGCCGGCGATCCATTGCGCGGCCAACAGCATCGGCACGATCATCACCGCCATCGCCAGGCCGATGACGCGGTCGAGTGCGATCCAGCCGATCAAGGCGAGCAGAGCGACAATAGCCGCAGCCGATACGCCGCCGATGCGCAACAGCGCCAGCGGCACCAGGATCGCGAACACGATGGCCGGAATGCCGATGAAATGCGTCGCGCGATTGCGCCCGTCGCGATGATAACTGGCATACGTCGCAAGCTGACGGCCGAAGAAAGTATCCATGGCGTCCCCCAGAAATGCGGCCTCTCACGGGCCGTCTGGCCGCCAGCCTATCCTGGAACAAGAAGGGACGGCAGGGCCGTTCAGAGCAAATTCGCGATCTTCTGGTACAGGTTCGTCTTGATCTGGTCGCCGATGGTCACAACGACCGCGGCGATGACGATGCTGATGCCGGACGCGATCATTGCGTATTCGATGGCGGTGGCGGCCTCTTGGTCGGCGAGGAAGCGGCGGAGAGTCGATATCGACATCAATCGGCGCATCTGCGTCCTGTCCATGTTGCGGCTGCGTTCTACAGCAGCGCCATCAAGTGTGAGATCAGCGGCACATCGGCCGGCGGCATCTCGTAGTCGCGTAACCTGTTCGGTCTCACCCAGGCGAGCTTTTGCCCTTCGGTTGCGGTGACGGTCCCCTCCCAGCGCCGGCAGACATAGAGCGGCATCAGGAGATGGAAGTCGGGGTAAGTATGGCTGGCGAAAGTGAGCGGAGCGAGACAAGGCTCGCTGACGCTTATTCCCAGTTCTTCCCGCAACTCCCGGATCAGGGTCTCTTCCGGCCGCTCGCCCGCTTCGATCTTGCCGCCGGGAAATTCCCATAGGCCCGCCATCGGCTTGCCTTGCGGACGCTGTGCCAGAAGCACGCGGCCGTCGGCATCGACGAGAGCGCAGGCGGCAACGAGAAGGAGTTTGACGCTCACGGCCCTCGAGCCTCGACCTTAGGTGGCGCCTGGTTAAGGCAGGTTCAAAAGTGCCGCACCAGGAAGCATGCCTGCGGGAACGGTAAACGGATCGTTAAGAGCGATAGTCGCCGTTGATGGCGACGTATTCCTTGGTCAGGTCGCAGGTCAGCACGCGGTCGCGGCCCTTGCCCATGCCGAGCGCGACCTTGAGGCTGATCTCCGGCTTCTTCATCGCCGCGCTCACCACCGCCTCATCGTAACCCGGATCGCGCGCGCCCTTGTGCGCGACGCGGATGCCGCCGAACCAGATCGAGAGCTTGTCGCGGTCGGCCGGCTCGCCAGCCTTGCCCACCGCCATCACGACGCGGCCCCAATTGGCGTCCTCGCCGGCGATGGCCGTCTTCACCAGCGGCGAATTGGCGATCGACATGGCGATCTTTCGCGCCGAGGCTTTCGACACCGCTCCGTCGACGACGATCTCCACCAGCTTGCGCGCGCCTTCGCCGTCACGCGCGACCTGCTCGGACAGGTTCGCCAGCACCGCGAGCAGAGCCTTCTTGAAAGCCTTCAGGCGCGGATCGCTGGCGCGCGCGATGCGCGGGCAGTCCTTCGCTTGGCCGGTCGCGAACATCATCAGCGTGTCGGAGGTCGACGTGTCGCCGTCGATGGTCACGGCGTTGAAGGTGTCGGCGACGCCGTCCTTGAGCAGCGCCTGCAGGGCCGGCGCTGTGATCGCCGCGTCGGTGAAGACGAAAGACAGCATCGTCGCCATGTCCGGCGCGATCATGCCGGCACCCTTGGCGATGCCGTTGATGGTGACGGTCGTCTTGCCGATCTTGGCGGTCGCGGTCGCGACCTTGGGGAAGGTGTCGGTCGTCATGATCGCCTGCGCCGCGGCGTAGAAGTCGCCCGGCTGCGCGCGCTCGGCGAGGCCGTCCATCACCGGCGCGAATTTGTTGGCGTCGAGCGGCTCGCCGATCACCCCGGTCGAGGCAAGGAAGATCTCGCTGGGCTTGCAGCCAGCGGCCTTCGACGCGATGGCGGCGGTCAGTTTGGTCGCGGCGCGGCCGGTCTTGCCGGTGAAGGCATTGGCATTCCCGGAATTGACCACGAGCGCCTGCGCCTTGCCGCCCTTCAGATTGGCCCGGCACCACTCGACCGGCGCCGACGGGCACTTGGAGCGCGTGAATACCCCCGCGACGGTGGTGCCGGGGTCGAACAGCGCCAGCAGCACGTCGGTGCGGTTGGCGTAGCGGATTCCGGCCTGCGCTGTGGCCAGCCGTACGCCGGCAATCGCCGGCATGTCCGGCACGTGTTTCGGGGCGAGGGGGGAGATTGAAGAGGACATGCGCGGCCTTTCACCGTCATCCTGAGGTGCCCCGCGCGAAGCGCGGGCCTCGAAGGATGACGGCCGCACCGTCGCCCTTCGAGGCTCGCTGCGCTCGCACCTCAGGGTGACGGTGCGGGGCGAAGCCTTCAACGCGGCCGAGCGACTTATAAAGACGCCAATGCCCGGCACAAGGCCGGGCATTGAAAGCTGCGAGGTCATCTCCCGCTCGTCCCCGCGAAAGCGGGGATCCAGAACTGGATTCCCGCTTGCGCGGGAATGAGCGGAGTATGTGGCGGCTCTTACTTCTTATCCGGAGCGGGAGCGGCGGGTGCCGCAGGCGCGGCCGGAGCACCCGGCGCGGCCGGCGTCTCGGTCTTGTACATCTTCTCGATCTTGGCGCTGGCGCGCAGCGAGGTCACCAGGTCGGCCTGCGCCTTGCGCGTCACATATTGCTCGACCTGAGACTTCACCTCGTCGAACTTCGGCGCCGCCTTGGTGCGCTTGTCCTCGACCTTGATCACATGCCAGCCGAACTGCGTTTTCACCGGGCCGGAGATCTTGCCCTTGTCGAGCTTGAAGGCGACTTCGGAGAATTCCGGCACCATCTGATCCTTGGTGAAATAGCCAAGATCGCCGCCATTGGCCTTGCCCGAGGGATCCTCGGTCACTTCGCCGGCCACCTTGGCGAAGTCCTCGCCCTTGTTCAGGCGGACGATGATTGCCTTGATCTTGTCCTCGGCTTCCTTGCTGGCCTTGTCGTCGCCGGGCGCGACGCGGATGAGGATGTGGCGCGCGTGCACCTCCTCCTCATTACCCATCTGCTTCACGGCGTCGTCATAAACCTTGTGCATGGCGTCGTCGGTGAGCGCCGCCTTGGCGGTCTGCGTCAGCAGGGCCTCCATCAGCAGCTTGTTGCGGGCGAAGGCGAGCTTCTTCTGGAAGTCCGGTGTGTCGCCGAGCTTCTTGTCCTCGGCTGCCTTGGACACCACGATCATGTCGGCCATGAACTGGACCAGATAGTCCTGCTTGGCCTCCGGCGACATCGGCGGGAGCTGGCCGGCCTCCTCCTCGGCGACGGCGAGGTCGCTCTGGTGGATTTCGACGCCGTTGACCTTGGCCAGGACCGGGTCCTTGTCCTGAGCGTAGAGCGGCCCGGTCGCGGCGATCAGCAGCGCCAGCGAGGCGGCGATAAGGCCGGTGCGGCGCAGCGGGGCCGGGGAGCCGGTGATGGGAGCGTTCGTCATGGACGATCCTTGGGCTGTCTGGATTGGATTGGTCCGCCCCTCGGCGGACGCCGGCGGACTTGTCACCCAACAACCGTGGCTTTGCAATGGCCGAGCGGCACCCGGGGCCCTAAACTCCCCGCAACGAGGCCGGTTAAGCCCGTGGCAAGGCGCCAATTGACAATAATCCGACCCCCTCCTATCTCTCGCTCGATCACGGCTGATTGCGCTGGAGCGGCGCAGTTCGCGTCGAATTTGCCCGAAAAGTGCCGCATTTCCGGATCGCCGGAAGCAAAATCCGGCCGTGCCGGCGTGCTACAAGCGCCGGGTTCACAGTGAGGAGCCTCCAAGATGATCGGCGCCGTTGCCCGCAAGCTGTTCGGCTCCGCCAATGAGCGGCGGATTCGCAGCTATCAGCCGCGGGTCGCCGCCATCAACGCGTTGGAGAAAGAGGTCTCGGCCCTCTCCGACGAGGCGCTCAAGGCCCGCACCGAGACCTTCAAGAAGCAGATCGCCGAAGGCGCCTCGCTCGACGACCTCCTGGTCCCGGCCTTCGCCACCGTGCGCGAGGCGGCCCGGCGTACCCTCGGCCAGCGCCATTTCGACGTCCAGCTCATCGGCGGCATGATCCTGCACGAAGGCAAGATCGCCGAGATGAAAACCGGCGAAGGCAAAACCCTGGTCGCCACCCTCCCGGTCTACCTCAACGCGCTGACCGGCCGCGGCGTGCACGTGGTTACCGTCAACGACTACCTCGCCAAGCGCGACGCCGAGTGGATGGGCCAGGTCTACGGCTTCCTCGGCCTGACCACCGCCACCATCGTGCATGGGCTCGACGACGCCGAGCGCAAGAAGGCCTACGACTGCGACATCACCTACGGCACCAATAACGAGCTCGGCTTCGACTATCTGCGCGACAACATGAAGTACCGGATGGAGGACATGGTCCAGCGCGGCCATGTCTTCGCCATCGTCGACGAAGTCGACTCGATCCTGGTCGACGAGGCGCGCACGCCGCTGATCATCTCCGGCCCGCTCGACGACCGCTCGGACTTCTACAACACCATCGACGCCTTCATCCCGCGCCTCGACAAGAGCGACTACGAGGTGGACGAGAAGCAGCGCACCGTCACCATGACCGAAGCCGGCATGGAGAAGATGGAAGTGGCGCTGCGCGAGGCCGGCCAGCTCAAGTCGGATTCGCTCTACGACGTCGAGAACGTCTCCGTCGTGCACCACGTCAATCAGGCGCTGCGCGCGCACAAGCTGTTCCAGCGCGACAAGGACTACATTGTGCGCAACGGCGAGGTCGTCATCATCGACGAGTTCACCGGCCGCATGATGCCGGGCCGGCGCTATTCGGAAGGCCTGCACCAGGCGCTCGAGGCGAAAGAGCGTCAGCCGATCCAGCCCGAGAACCAGACGCTGGCCTCGATCACCTTCCAGAACTACTTCCGCATGTACGAGAAGCTCGCCGGCATGACCGGCACGGCGATGACGGAAGCCGACGAGTTCTTCGACATCTACAAGCTCGACGTGCTGGAAGTGCCGACCAACATGGCGTTGTCGCGTATCGACGACGACGACGAGGTCTATCGCACCAACAAAGAGAAATACCGCGCGATCATCGCGCTGATCGAGGAATGCAAGAAGCGCGGCCAGCCGGTGCTGGTCGGCACCACCTCGATCGAGAAGTCCGAGCAACTCGCGGAGATGCTGCGCCAGGCCGGCTGGGAGGCGCATGACTTCTCCGACCCGAACGCGTTTGCCGCGCTCTATTCGGGCGACGAGGGCGCCACCAAGACCAAGGTCTTCGCCATCCTCAACGCGCGCTATCACGAGCAGGAAGCCTTCATCGTCTCGCAGGCCGGCGTGCCCGGGGCCATCACGATCGCTACCAACATGGCTGGCCGCGGCACCGACATTCAGCTCGGCGGCAACGCCGACATGCGCATCCGCCAGGAGATCACCGACGTCACCGACTGGGGCCTGCGCGACAAGGACCCGCGCGCTGCCGACATCCGCGCCCAGGTGGCGCGGCTGAAGGAGAAGGCGCTCAAGGCCGGTGGCCTGTTCGTGCTCGGCACCGAGCGGCACGAAAGCCGCCGCATCGACAACCAGTTGCGCGGCCGTTCCGGCCGTCAGGGCGACCCGGGCCACTCCAAGTTCTTCCTGTCGCTCGAAGACGACCTGATGCGCATCTTCGGCTCCGACAAGCTCGACGGCATGCTCACCAAGCTCGGCTTGAAGGAGAACGAGGCGATCGTTCATCCCTGGATCAACAAGGCGCTGGAAAAGGCGCAGCAGAAGGTCGAGGCGCGCAACTTCGACATCCGCAAGAACCTGCTGAAATACGACGACGTGATGAACGACCAGCGCAAGGTGATCTTCGAGCAGCGGCTCGATCTCATGCGCGACGAGGCGGTGGATGAGACCATCGCCGACATGCGTCATGACGTGGTCAACGAGCTGGTCAACAAGTTCCTGCCGGCCAACGCCTATCCCGAGCAGTGGGATATCGCGGGGCTGGACGAGGCCGTGCGCGAGGTGCTCACGCTCGATCCGCCGCTCGCCGAGTGGCAGAAGGAAGAGGGCATCACCGTCGAGGACGTGCGCGAGCGCATTGAGCGGAAGGCCGACGAGTGGATGGCGGGCAAGGTGGCCAAGTGGGGCCCCGACGTCATCCGCTATGTCGAAAAGTCGATTTTGTTGCAGTCGCTCGATCATCTCTGGCGCGAGCATCTGGTCATGCTCGACCATCTGCGCCAGGTGATCGGCCTGCGCGGCTACGGCCAGCGCGATCCGCTCAACGAGTACAAGGCCGAAGCCTTCAGCCTGTTCGAAGCCATGGTCGCGCACCTGCGCGAAGCGGTCACGGCGCAGCTCATGCGCGTCGAGATCGTGCAGCAGCCGCCGGCCGAGGAGCAGCCGCAGCAGCTTCCCTATATGGAAGCGCAGCACCTCGATCCGGTGAGCGGCGAAAACGAGATGGCGCCGGCGATGCTCGGATCGGCCACGCTCGCGCCCGCCTTCGGCGGGGATGTCGCAGTGGCGCGCAATCCGAAGGACCCCACCACCTGGGGCAAAGTCGGACGCAACGAGGTCTGCCCCTGCGGTTCGGGCAAGAAGTACAAGCACTGCCACGGCAAGTTCGCCTGACGGGCGGCCGCGCCGGCTTCAATCCGTCATTCTGACGCGCGGCGCGCGGCTTCGCTGCGTCGGACGATGCGCGGCGTCACACCGGCGACATTGGCTCAATCATGCCCCGATACTTCTTCAATACGCGCATCGGCGACGACTTGATCCCAGACGCCGAGGGCGAAGAACTGCCCGATGCGGATCGCGCCTGGGAGGTTGCCAGGGCGATGATTCTCGATCTTCTCACGGACCAAGGCGAGCAGGCGATGCTGCTGACCGCGTCTCTGGTCGTCACAGACGAGTCGGGTGATGTCGTCCTGGAGTTTCCGTTTTCAGAGGCGTTGATTGGCGGGCCGGGCGAATCGCAGACGCGGCATTAGCAAGACTCCGCTTGGGGAAATCGATTGCAAGTGAGCGAGTATTCAACGCTCGCGGCGCGATACGGAATTTTCGGATAGTTCGCTCAACTCCCAACCTGCACGCAGAAACTGCTCCGCACTTTTGGGGCTAGTCATGTAACGCAAGAATTCGCCCGCTTCCGATTTCGATTGGCAATTCGATGCGATCGCTGCCTCATACACGGTGAGAAACTGAAGCTCCGAGGGCAGGAAATCGACGAACCGCACGCCCGCGATGCCAATCAACTCGCTTGCCTGCGTCAAGCCGAGCGCCGCGCGTCCGGACGCGATCGCTCCTACGACCTCTCGGCCGGTGGCACAAAGGACAGCCTTTGTGTCCACCGCGTTGGAAATACCCAACAGCGCAAACAGCTTGTCAAAATAGGGCCCAGTGGTGCCGCCGCCGTTCGGATCGATGTAAGCAATCCTTGGCGCCGATATCAGCGCTCTTTTCAGCGCTTCCGTCGTGGCGATCTCAGGCCCGCTTGCCGTCTCCGCAACGGCCATGCCGACGCGCATCTTTCCAACGCGCATTCGCGAGGCATGTTCAATTTTTTTGTTTGCAGCGAGATATTCCATTCCCGGAGTGGATGTCATGATGACATCTGCAGGCTGATCAGCCATCACTTTCGAGGTCACGACGCGCGCATTGCCGAAGTCGAGCCGCACGTCGCATCCGGCGTCCGACTCATACATTCTGGCAATCGCCTTCAATGCATGTTCGTAGGCGCCAGTAGCAATTATTTTGAGTTCTCTGACGCTCATCGGGGTCACTCGTTGATTGTCTGGAATTGTGGAGGCGGCTTATCACGGTAAATCCGAAGTCCGTTGCCGAATTGGCGGGACTTAAAGTGCCGACACTCGATTCAGAATTATTTGTGCCGCACACCCGCCATGTCGACGATCTGCGCGTAAATTGGCATGTCCTTGCGGATGCTGTCAGCCGCTTCCCCAGGCGTGGTGCCGACCGATTTGATCCCAAGGTTGTCGAAGGTCTTGAGGACGCCCGGATCGAGCGCAACGGTTCGAAGAGCTTCCGCTAGCCGGCTGGTGACCTCTTTGGGGACGCCCCCCGTCGCGGCATAGCCGTTCCATGCAATATATTCAAAGTCTGGGATCGTCTCCGCGATCGTTGGAACGTCCGGAAGTTGCGGCATGCGTTCCCGCGTCGATACGGCCAGCGCTTTCACGCTGCCGCTTTTCACCGGCCCGATAAGATCGGACGAGTTGCCGAAATGCATGTCCACCGATTTGGACAGCACGGCCGTCAGCGCGGCCTGACCACCTGTGAAGGGTACATGCACCATGTCCAAGCCTTCCTTTCCGGCGAGGTAGGCTGTCGAGAGGTGATTGTTGGTGGCAGTGCCTCCGCTCGAATACGTCAGCTTGCCGGGGTGCGCTCGTGCGTAGGCGATAAACTCGGATAGTGTCGCGTATGGCGCGTCTTTAGGAACGACGAGGATCATGCCATTCGTACCGGTAACGCTCACGGGCACGAGATCCTTCAACGGCACATAATTCACATTTTGCGCGAGCGGCAGGACGGTGAAGAGCGTGCTTCCTACAAACAGCAGCGTATATCCATCCTGGGGCGCGTGCATGGCGTAGTCCACGCCGATAGCGCCCCCGGCTCCAGGTTTGTTCTCGACGACGAAACTCTGATTGAAAATCTTACCCAACCGATCCGCCGTAACACGCGCCATCGTGTCCGTGACGCCGCCGGCCCCGTAGGGCACCACGATCCTCACCGTCCGTGCCGGCCATTGCTGCGCCCAGCTAACCTCGACCGATACGAAAAGTGCGAAGCAAGCGGCCGCCGTCGCCAGCCATTGTCTCAGAGCCATTCCTGTCTCCCCTGCACTCTGCGATCGTAAGAAGCTCGCGATAGGCAAGATACGGGCCAATGAAACGGAGTGAATCGCGAGTGAGAACCTTAATCCGGAATGTACACCCACACATCCAATTGTAGTCGCGCATCCGGCACGGGAAGCCACGGGACTTCCACAGGGGACAGCGGGAGCGCCATTCCGTCCGTCGCCTCGGACCAAACGTCGAGCGTCGCGGGGAGGTCCGCCAAATCGGTGTGGAATTGTTGAATGCGAACCGCGTTTTTGAGGCTCGTGCCGCCAGCCCGACAGATCGCTTCCGCTTGCATCAGAATTTCCCGCAGTTCGGCCTTTACGGGATTTGCATAAAACGGTTGCGTCGGGTCGACTTTTGCATCCGGCAGGAGCGATCCGTCTCGCATCGCCATGAGGCCGGAAATGAACAGAAGGTCGCCGGCGCGGACCGCGGTCGAGCCGCCCTGAAACAGCGGCGGGACAGGCGCGATCACCTGCTTTTCCGTCTTGCCATCCTTGGCCAGCGCGATGGTGTTAATTTCGATCCGTGACTCCGGCATGATGAAGCCCGGCGTCTCGGTGGCAATGATTGTCGTCGCCGGTTCGCTTGGAAAGTGTTGCGCCCAGACCTCGCGAAATCCCGGAATGTCCTCTTGATCGCGCAGATAGACCTGCGCCTTGACGACAGTCTCCAGATCCGCGTTCACCGCCTCCAACGTCGGCTTGAGTTTCCTTTTGATGATGAAATCCGTTTCGAGCTTGATCGGCGTTCCTTTCCACAAACCGTGGGCACGACGAGCCTCCGGATCGATGGGCGCATCCTCTTCGCGCAAAGCCTCGGCGGTCTGACCGGGAACGAAGCGAAAATCGCCTGCGCTCAGCGCCGGGCTGTATCCCGAACTGGCGTGGATCTTGTAAGTCGCGGCGCTCGCCTCGTGCCGGATTTGGAATTCTTCGCTGGGGATAGCGGCCATGACTTGGACTTCCATCGACTGCTGCGTGCGCGCAAAGCGCCGATGAAGATTAGATGTCGAAGGCGGGATCCGGCCTTTGAAAAATTCTCGCCGTGTTTGGTGGTAGGCGTCGACCACATATGGGGACGTATAATATTGATCGATGCGAACGACGTTGCTGGCAGTCGTTTCCCCTGCGGAAAGCACCTCGTCCAAGTTTCGAAACAGCCGTTTGGCCTCGCGATGCGCCTTGGAAGGACCATCGAAGGGATGGCCGCTCTGTAACACTTCCGGCGCGAGCGCGTGGATATAGTCTGTCCCCGATAGCCCTGTTGCGAATAACCACCTGCCGGCGCGCACGCCGCGAGCCCACCTGTGCGACGTATTCGGCACGTCGACTGGAAGAATGGTGGTTGTGGCTGCCCCGTCCAATATTTTCTTTGAACTCAAATCTCTATTCGTTGGGCTCATGATGACCTTCTCGACCGTGCCATTGAAATAAAGCGTACGAGCGGGAAAGGCGCAAGCCGCACTGGCCCGCCAATTGGAAGCCTTAACTAAAGCGCATCTCCATTGCGTGCTTTCAATCTGCCCGCTACGTGTTCAACCCGCATCGGCCACGAGCTAATTCCAAATGCCGAGACTTGCGCCGCCGGAGAAAAAAATGCTGCCGAAAGACGTGCTGAAGAGCTATCTGCTGGAGATGCCCGGCGGGCACATTTTTGACCTTCCCTATGATCTTTTCGCGAGCGTCTTCCCGCCCGGTGAGCCGGATACAGGTTCGCGCGAAAGCCTCAGGGCTCTTGCCGAGGAATGCGCGTGCGATGTCCGCGTTGTTCCGCAGGAGCGTCGCATTGAACTTGTGAAACGGCGCTGACGCGGAGCGTCCTTGAAGAAGAGCCTGCGCCTAGTCGGCCAGGAATTCCGGACTGAAACTGCGCGACCGTACCCACGACTTGAGGGCATCTCGGGTGACCTCGGTGTGCCAATTCGGCTTGGCGCGGCCGCCGGCGCTTGTCACGGTCCTCGGCTTTTCCACGGCAGGCAGTTCGCCCTGCTCGATTGCGTCCAGCAAGGCGCGCGCCCAGGCAATGCTGTCCTGCGTCACCCGCGCACCCGGTTCGACACCGCACAGGAGCCGGCTGGCATCGGACACGCTGAAGGTGTTGACCAGTTTCCAGGCCTCTCCAACGCCAGGCTTGGCGGGAATCCGGACGTCCGCTACGGCCGCTTGCGGCGCCTTCGGTTTCTGCATCACCGAGACGGCAGCCGCCAGACAGACGCTGGCCGTCCATGTGCAGTACCCGGCCATCAGCGCTATCGGATAGACGACCCCGGCCCACATGGCCCACATCGTGCCGGCGGCGGATAAAGTCGAGCCGGCCGCGACGATAGCAACGCCAAAGGGCCCGGTCCGCGCGCGAAGATCGTCGAGCGCGACCAGCGCTCGCTTCGCACCTGATGGGCTGGCATTACCTTGTGTGAGGTCCACAGGCGCGGCAAGTTGCCGGCCATCGAGAGCCGGATTTTCCGGTTGAATCAAAGTCACGGAATTCCTGTCACTGGCAGCCAAGGCGGTAGGATCGAGTCGACGCCACTATTCGGACTTGCGGCGCAGGGTCAAACCAAATTTGTGCATAAGTCATCCTGAAGCCAGGGTGGCGCCCCGCGCCGCCCTGTGCGCACTCAGTTTGTAGCGAAATTCCGGAAAGTTCCGCGCGTCAAGCTCACTTGGTCTGACGCACGTTGACGTGCCGGCCTAAGTCGGTGCAATCCTCGTCGGTCTTGAATCCTACGCTGCGAATGCCGTGCGCGGCGAGTTCCTCATCGCGCGCTTCGGTATCGCCCGTCACGCCGACGGCGCCGACGACTTCACCGTCGGCTGCGCGGATCAGCATGCCGCCGCCTTCGGGGAAGATTTTGTCGTCGGTGGCGCTCAGCAGATAGCGGATGAACGCGGGCTTCTCTTCGTTGCGAACGCGCACCAGGCTGGACGAGCGCCCCAGCGCCAGCGAGGCGTAGGCTTTGCCATAGGCCATCTCGAAGCGGACCATCGACGAGCCGTCTTCCTTCTGGAAGGCCTTCACGATGCAGCCGGGTTCGACGACGACGACGCTCAATGGGCGGCAATCGAGTTCGGCGCCGCGCTTGATGATGGTCTCAATGATGCGATTGGCTTGGTCGAGCGTGATGCCTGGCATGATGTCCTGCTGTATTTCCAGATGAAGGGCGTTGCCGGTTATTGCGGCTGCAATCCGGACGCTTTGATGATCGGGATGAGGTGTTCGCGTTCCGCGGTGAGGAATGTCTGTGCACCGGCCGGTGTCACGTCATCCCTCGGTTCGAGACCCGCCGCGGCGAGGATCTTGTCGAACTCGGGCTGCTTGACCGCCTTGGCGGTGGCATCGGCAATCTGATTGACGATGGGCTGCGGCAATCCCTTCGGACCGAGGACGCCGCAGGTCAATTGAATGATCAGCCCAGGGAGCGTCTCGACCGCGGCCGGAATATCGGGCGCGGCCTTGAGGCGCGCCGGCGCGCAGACCGCGAGAATGCGCACCTTGCCGGCGCGATGGAAGGCGAGGACCTGGCTGGTGACGTTCGGCGTCATCATCGGGACCACGCCGGCGACAAGATCGATCAGGCCCGGGCCTGCGCCGCGATAAGGCGCATGCAGGATGTCGGGCGCGTTGATGAGCTGCTTGAACGATTCACCGGCGAGATGCGTGACTGTCCCGGTGCCGGCCGACGCGTAAGACAGCTTCTTCTGATTGGCTTGCGCATACTTGATAAATTCCGCGAAGGTCGTCGCCGGCACGCTGGGATGCACCACGATCGCGGTCGATGACGTTGCGATCATCGACACCGGCGTGAAGTCGGTGGCCGCATCGTAGGGCGGCTTCAGCATCAGGTAGGGGGCAATGATTTGCGAGCTGGTGTCGCCGAACAGCAGCGTGTAGCCGTCCGTGTTCGCATGGGCGACGAAGTTCGCGCCGATCGTGCCACCGCCGCCGCCGCGGTTCTCAACGACCACCGTGCCGAGCGGCTCCATCATGCTCTGCGTCCAGTTGCGCGCGACCGCGTCGACAACGCCTCCGGGTGCATAGGGGACAATGAGATGGATCGGGCTCGTGGGATAGCGCGATTGCGCGCGCGCGAGCACGGGCAGAGCTTGTGCTCCAAGTGCGGCGCCACTCAATTGGATAAATCGACGGCGATCCATAACCCAGCCTCCCTTTGTTATTTTGCGATCTTGATGATCGCTTAGCGGCAAACGCGCCGTCGAGTAGCCCTCTCGCATGTTTGATGGGCCCTCGAGGCGGGGGGCATAACACTGTCAATGCATCAGGAAAAGTGGTAACCACCCGGCCCGCCTTTTTCGCTGACCACGCGCGGCCCGGGCCCGCGATTGACGCACTGAAAGGAAATACGGATGGCTTTACCGGCTCCGTCGTCGAAAGGTTTCGCTTGGCCGAACAACGCCCGCATCGCCGTCGTCGTGACGTGCTTGATGGAGAACTGGTCTGGCGACAAAGGCCCGCCTTTCTCGGTGCAGACGACATCGCTCAAGCCTGGCACGCACGACCGGGCTGCGATGACGTGGGGCACTTACGGCAGCAGGGTCGGAGTGTGGCGCCTTCTCAAGATCCTGAATGAGAATCATACGCCGGCGACGTTCGTGTCGAATGCGCATTCGATGGAGCTCGCGCCGGCCGCTGTCGACTGCATGCTGAAGTCGGGGCACGAGATCGCCGCGCATTCCTATACGCAGGACGCCTTGATGGCCTATCTCTCGCCGGACGAAGAGCGGGCGATCATCGAGAAGTGCATCGGGGTGTTCAAGAAGCTGATGGGCGCGCCGCCGAAGGGCTGGCTGAGCCCGGTGCTCGCGCCCACCGCGCATACTGAGGAGCTGATCGCCGAGGCCGGCTTGTTGTGGTATGGCGACTACAACGCAATCGATCTGCCGTTCTGCGTCAAGACTGCGAAGGGCACGCTGGTCGCCTTGCCGCATTCGGACTTCGCCGATCATCGCGTGCTGCGCGGGAATCCACGCGATTGGTACGACGTCTACAAGGACACGTTC
>DATARB010000283.1:0-3057 GCA_036264375.1 Pseudolabrys sp. | reverse complement strand
ATCGCGGGCTTGCCGGGCTCGATACCGGCGATGAGTTCCGTCAGCCGGACGAAGGGCGACCGCGAGTCGACCGCCGGAGCAGGGGATGAAGAGGGCTCGCGCTGAACGGTCATTTTGGACATGCGGTTACGAGGCGGGATTAGCCCGCGGCAGAGGGTTTAGCCACATTAAATAGGGCGAGGTTAAGACCCGATTAACCATCGGGATTTGGCTGCGGGGTGAGGCGCCAGGTCCCTTTTAGCGCCCGCCTTGCGGCTTAGGAGGCCGGCAGCATGGTTCCAAGAAAACCCTGCGCACTGCAGCCAAAGGTCGATGCTGGGCTTCTTTCTGACAACAGCCAAATCGGAAGCAGATACCCAAAAAAAGTGAGGCCCCGGTTCTTGCGAACCGGGGCCTCGACGGGAGGGACAGTGCCGGGTTTCCGCCCCTACCGCTAGCCTTCCTTATCCTTGGCGCGTGATCTATTCCGAAAACCGGTATCCACTTTTCGGAATCACGCGCTACTGAACCACTTCGCCGTGCAGCGACAGGTCGAGACCGTCGCGTTCGGCTTCCTCACTGACGCGCAGCCCGATGGTCATCTTCAGCACGAAGAGGATGATCAGCGTGGCGACGGCGTCGTAGATCAGCGTGCCGAGGATGCCGTAGACCTGGATCACGACCTGATAGGCATTGCCGTCGATCAGGCCGGTGCCGGTGGCGTTGATCGCCGTGCGGGCGAACACACCGGTGAGCAGAGCGCCGACGATGCCGCCGACCGCGTGCACGCCGAAGGCGTCCAGGCTGTCGTCGTAGCCGAACATGTGCTTGAGGCTGGTGGCGCCCCAGTAGCAGACCACGCCGGCGGCGGCGCCGATGACCAGCGCGCCGGTCGGATCGACGAAGCCGGAGGCCGGCGTGATGGCGACGAGACCGGCGACCGCGCCCGAGCAGATGCCGAGGATCGAGGGCTTACCCTTGAGCGCCCATTCCACGAACATCCAGGCGAGAGCCGCAGTGGCGGTGGCGATCTGCGTGACGGCCATCGCCATGCCCGCGTTGGCGCCTGCGCTGACGGCGGAGCCGGCGTTGAAGCCGAACCAGCCGACCCACAGGAGGGAGGCGCCGACCATGGTGAGCACGAGGTTGTGCGGCGCCATGTTCTCGACGCCGAGACCCTTGCGCTTGCCGAGCACGAGCGCGCAGCAGAGACCCGCGACGCCGGCGTTGATGTGCACCACGGTGCCGCCGGCGTAGTCGAGCACGCCGAGACCGCCGAGCCAGCCGCCGCCCCACACCCAGTGGGCGATCGGCGAGTACACGAACAGCGACCAGAGGCCCATGAACCACATCATGGCCGAGAACTTCATGCGGTCCGCGAAGGCACCGCAGATCAGCGCCGGGGTGATGATGGCGAAGGTCATCTGGAAGGACATGTAGACCGACTCAGGGATCGTCGCCGCCAGCGGGCTCACGACGTCAGCGCCCATCCCCATCAGCAGGAAGCGGGAGGAGCCGCCGAGATAGGGTCCGCCGTCGGTGAAGGCCCAGCTATAGCCGATGACCATCCACAACACGGTCACAAGGCACGTGATGGCGAAGCTCTGCATCACGGTGGCGAGCACGTTCTTCTTGCGGACCATGCCGCCGTAGAACAGTGCGAGACCCGGGATGGTCATCATCAGAACGAGGGCCGTCGAGGTCAGCATCCAGGCGGTGTCGCCTGAATCGGTCTTACACTTGCTGAGGATCGGCGGCTTGGCGGTCGCATCGCAGGCCGGCATCGGCGCGGGTGCCGCCGCCGGGGCCGGAGCTGCAGCAGCTGGAGGGGCCGCGGCCGGCGTCTGGGCGTACGACGCGTCGTACGTCCCTACGCTCAGAAACAACCCGAGCAAAATCCCGAAAGCGAGAGCCAAAAGCCCCGCACGGGAAGGTTTCTTCAACGTCATGGTCTAAACTCCTGTCCGTAATGTTCGCGCTGCGGGTTACAGGGCGGCGGCGTCGGTCTCGCCGGTGCGGATGCGCACGGCGTGATCAAGTGGGAAGACGAAGATTTTTCCGTCGCCGATCTGACCGGTCTTGGCAGCTCCGGAGATTGCGCCGACGACTTTGTCGACCTGGTCGGATGCCACTGCGACTTCCACCTTGATCTTCGGGAGGAAGCTCACCGCATACTCAGCACCGCGGTAGATTTCCGTGTGCCCCTTTTGACGCCCATACCCCTTAACCTCGGTAACGGTCAGTCCTTGCACGCCGATGGAGGTCAGGGCGTCACGGACCTCGTCGAGCTTGAAAGGTTTTATAATGGCCATGACGATTTTCATGGATTTCGATCCCCGCTTAGGCCCGTTTTGTACGTTCACGCAGTGCGGGCGGTTCACTGGGCCGTACCGAACGAAGCACGCTTCGCAGGCAGGGCCGCTGTCAGGGAATCAAACGCCGTGCCAGATGGCCGCAGGGGGGCTATGGGGTTGATTCGGCAGGTGAAATTATAACCCGGCGGGCGGTACCCGAATATGGCGGCGGTGTGGCGCTTAAACTTGCGCCAATAAATGGGCACCCTGCACAAACAATAATCAGGATTTCGCTGCTGGCTAAAACCGCGCCGGCGTTTCCACCGGCGCGGTAGGAATTCGTTAATTATTGCAACGCCTCGCCGTGCTGGCTGACGTCCAGCCCGATGATTTCGTCGTCCTTACCGACCCGCAACGGAACCAAGGCGCCGACAACCTTCAGAATGAGGAAGGTCAGCACGCCGGACCAGACCAGTGTCACCAGGACACCATAGGCTTGGGCGAGCAGCTGCTGCGGATTGCCCTCGATCAAACCCCGCACGCCGCCCGGAAGCTCCGGGCTCGCGGAGAGTGCACCGACCGCGAAGACACCGGCGAGCAGGCTGCCTGTCAGGCCGCCGATGCCGTGCACGCCGAAAACGTCGAGCGAGTCGTCATAGGCGAACTTGTGCTTGAGCCAGGTGCAGGCCCAGAAGCAGACGCCGCCGGCGATGATGCCGATGAGCACGCCCTGCATCGGCATCACGAAGCCGGAGGCCGGCGTGATGGTGCCGAGGCCGGCGAC
>DATARB010000279.1:0-4426 GCA_036264375.1 Pseudolabrys sp. | reverse complement strand
ACGGCCATCACGTGAGAGACTGATCCATTTGAACGTGACCACTCGCACGGCTGCAACATTGCTGAAGCGTTACGGCGCCTGAGGCGAGGTAACGGCCGGGCGGCGGGGGCAAGACATCAAGGAGCGACTAAGATCGAGGCGAACGAGGGCGGAAGCGTGGACTTTGAGCAGATCCTAAAAGAGGTCCTCTGGCGCCTCGTCACCGAGGGCAGCATCTCCTCTCGCCGGATAAAGCGAGTTTTCGGCCTCGATGACGACGCACTCGAAGACCTCCGCCGCGAGCTGATCGGCATCAAGCGGCTGGCGGCGGATGTCGACGGCGAGCTTCTGGTTTGGGCGCCCGCGGCCCGCCCCGAGCCCATCCATTTGGCGCCGGCGCCGCTGCCGGCCTTGCGGCATGTGCCGCCCGTCCCGTCTCCCGATCGCGATCTGCCCGGCGCCGAGCGGCGGCACCTGACCGTGATGTTCTGCGACCTGGCGGATTCGACGCGCCTCTCGGCGCAGCTCGATCCCGAGGATATGGGCGACGTGATCCGCGCCTATCAGGAGGCGGTGAGCGAAGCGGTCCGGCGCTTCGACGGCTACATCGCCAGGTTCATGGGCGACGGGGTGCTCGTCTATTTCGGCTACCCGAACGCCCAGGAGAAGGATGCCGAGCGCGCGGTTCGCACCGGCCTCGCGATCCTTGACGGGTTGCCGGCGCTCAGCGCCGAGCTTGCTCGCGGCAACGGAACCCGCCTAGCCGTGCGCATCGGCATCGCGACTGGGATTGTTGTGGTCGGCGAGACGATCGGCCAGGGTGCGGCGCGCGAGCAGACGGTCGTCGGCGAGACGCCCAACCTCGCTGCCCGCTTGCAAGCCCTCGCCGGTCCCGATGCGATCCTGATCAGCGCCGCCACCTACGATCTGGTCGGCGACATCTTCGCTTGCGAGGGTCTCGGCGCGCACGCGCTCAAGGGCATCGCGGAACCGGTGCAGGTCTGGCGCGTTACCGGGTTGCGCGAGGAGGACGACGGCGAGCTCGAAACCACGGCGGCGGATTTCCCGCTGGTCGGCCGCGACGAGGAGATTGGCCTGTTGCGCCGCGCCTGGCAGCAGACCAAGGAGGAAGGCCACGGCCAGGTCGTCTTCGTCAGCGGCGAGCCGGGGATCGGCAAATCGGCGCTGGTCGACACCCTGCGCCGCGCGGCGCGCGCCGAGGGGCTGACGCGCATCACCTTCCGCGGTTCGCCCTACCACACGAACAGCGCGCTCTATCCGGTCGTCGAGCACTGGAAACGCCTGGCCGGATGGCAGCCGGAGGATGACAGCGCCGGCCGGCTCGGCAAGCTCGAAAGCGTGCTGGCGGGCTACCGGCTGCCACGCGAAGAAGCCGTACCATTGTTCGCATCGCTGCTGTCGGTGCCGCTCGCGGACGGCGATCCGAAGCTCGATCTGACGCCGCAGCAACTGAAGGAGCACACCGAGGACGCGCTTGTCGCGTTGTCCCTGGAAGAGGCCGAGCGACAGCCGCTGCTCGAGGTCTGGGAAGACGTGCACTGGGCCGATCCGTCGACATTGGACGTTCTCGGGCAATTGATCGACCAGGCGCCGACGGTGCCGCTGCTGATCGTGCTGACCTTTCGGCCGGAATTCGCGCCGCCCTGGCCGGCGCGCTCGCACGTGAGGCCTTTGACGCTCAACCGCCTCGAACGGCCGCAGATCGAGGCCATGGCGGTAAGCCTGGCCGGCGGCAAGGCGCTGCCGGCGGACGTCGTCGAGCATATCGTGCAAAAGACCGACGGCGTGCCACTGTTCGTCGAGGAGATGACGAAGGCGGTGCTCGGCTCCAGCGTCCTGCGCGCCGACGGAGACCGTTACACGCTTACCGGCCCGCTGTCCGAGGTCAGCATCCCCGCGAGCCTGCACGAATCGTTGATGGCGCGCCTCGACCGGCTGCCGACGGTGCGCGAGGTGGCGCAATTAGGCGCCGTCTTGGGCCGCGATTTCGCCTATGAAATGCTGCGGGCGATCACCTCCCTCGACGAGCCGCGATTGCGCGACGTGCTCGGCCGTCTGGTCGAAGCGGAGCTGCTCTATCAACGTGGCCGGCCGCCTCGCTCGCGCTACATTTTCAAGCACGCGCTGATCCAGGATGCGGCCTACCAGTCGCTGTTGCGACGCACCCGCCAGCACTATCACCGCCAGGTCGCCGAACTGCTCGACAGCAACTTCGCCGACATGGTCGAGGCCAGCCCCGAGCTGGT
The DNA here is from genome assembly GCA_036264375.1 of Pseudolabrys sp. Lineage (GTDB taxonomy): Bacteria > Pseudomonadota > Alphaproteobacteria > Rhizobiales > Xanthobacteraceae > Pseudolabrys. The sequence continues at coordinate 2,180 of DATARB010000279.1, read as the reverse complement.
GGCGCATCATTACAGCGAGGCCGGACTGCCGGCGCCGGCGGTCGCCTATTGGCAGCGCGCCGGCGAGAAGGCGGCGCGGCGGTCGGCCAATCAGGAGGCGATCGGCCACCTGACGGCCGGCCTCGCGCAATTGGCGCAGCTCCCCGAGACACCGGAGCGCGCGAAGCAGGAACTGGCGTTGCAGCGGCTGCTCGGCCAGGCGAGCTTTGCCACGAGGGGCTATGCCTCCCACGAAGCAAGGCGCGCATTCAGCCGCGCGCGCGAACTGTGCGCCGTTATCGGCGACGACGACGGCATCCACCCTGTTCTGTTGGGCGTTTGGCTCTTCGAATATGGCGCTGCGAAGCACGCAAATGCCGCGACGACAGCCAACGAGGCCCTCACGCGGGCTGAGCGGACGGAGAATGCCGGGGCGCACATTCTCGGCCATTTATTGGTCGGAATCAGTTCCATGCATTTGGGGAACTTGACGCTTGCTCGCCCCCAATTTGAAGCGGGCATTGGGTGGTATCGCGGCCTTACGGAGGCGGAGGCTATGCGCGTAGCCTCCGAATACGGCCTTGAGCTTGGCGTGCCGATGTATGGTTTTGCCGCCTGGTGTCTGTGGTTGCTCGGCTACCCTGAGCATGCATTACGGCTGGGCGATGAGGCCCTCGCGACCGCCGAGCGCATCCGACATGACTACACCCGCTCTCGGGGGCTCTATTACAACAGCACCCTCCACGCCTTGCGGAGGGAATGGCCGATCGTCAAGAGCCGTGCGGCGGCCGCTATTGCCTCGGCGCAAGAGCGCAGCCATGCGATGGTCGCGGCGGTCGGCCGGATCATGCAGGGCTCGGCACAGGCCATGCTGGCCCCGGGGGAGGAATTTGTGGCCGAGATCCGCGAGGCGCTGGCGGCGTATCGCGCGACCGGCGCAGGGACCCAGAGCACCTATCACCTGATCCTGCTGGCGCAGGCACTGGCCGAGTGCGGCCGGACCGGCGAGGGTCTCTCCGCGCTGCGCGAGGCGGCGGCGTTGGCCGAGGAGAGCGGCGAACGCTATGTTGAGGCGGAGATCCATCGCCTCCAAGGCAACCTGCTGCTGGCCGGGAACGCCTCGGGCGAGGCCGAAGCCTGCTATGTGAGGGCGCTGGAGGTGTCACGGGCGCAACAGGCGCGCTCGCTCGAACTGCGCGCCGCCTGCGATGTCGCCCGCCTGTGGGCCGAGCGCGGCGAGCGCGCACGGGCGGCCGATCTGCTGGCGCCGGTCTACGGCTGGTTCACCGAAGGTTTCGACACCGCCGACCTCAAAGAGGCCAAGACGCTGCTCGACAAACTAACTGAGCCGGCGATAGCTGCTGAGGGTTGAATAATCACAAGCCGGCGGCTCAACGGTGGGTATTCCGCGGCGACCACTGTCGCGTCTGCGATGGGCTCAATGTGCGGAAGTCCAGTGCGAACGTCCGCTTCTCTGCCGACCCGACGATCCGGTGGCGCAGCCGCGAATGACGGTTGAGGGTCGAATCGAACCTCCCCATTCCGGGGCGACGACGGAAGGTCCGGAATCGGCGCATCTCAGCCGTTTCGCCGCAATCGTCGCGAAAGGGCAGCTTTGGGTCATGAGCACGAATGGGTGTGGGTGCGCCGCACGGCAGCTTCACCCTCAACTGCGGAACGTCTCGACAACGATTCGCAGCGCGGTTTGGTGCCAGAAGCGGAATATCAGAGTACGCGAGCACCTCGACCTACAAACGTGGTACCGAGTAAACTCGACGTGGTCGGTGCGAAGCGACTCAAAATGCGGCGTGATGTGAAGCAGCCCACACATCTTAGGCGATGCGGGAATTATCTTGATTGGCCGCTTCCAATAGCCAGGCCCACTATTTCGTTGCGAGCCTCCGTTTCGAACGCCCTTACGATGACGGAGATAGCGCTCTGATTAGAAGGCAGATCAACATGCAAGAAAATTGGAGAAAGCTTGTCAGGTACGTGAATCCCCGGGCTACGATGCTCGCTGTTTTAGCCGCGCTGGTCACATGCAGCCCGGGCCAGAGCTCGGCACAACAGCACGAATTTGTGCGCTTCCGGAATGCGCTGATCGATTATTTTAAGCGGCAGAATTATCTCCCCGTCATTGTGAATCGTGGTTACAAAGTCGGTGACGTTATTAATGTGGACGGCGTCAATTTCTATGCGAG
>DATARB010000263.1:0-4437 GCA_036264375.1 Pseudolabrys sp. | reverse complement strand
TTCAGGTCGGCCTCGAACTTGCGGGCCAGCTGCTGCATGCGCCGGTTGTCGGCCATGCAATCCATGCGCAGCGAGGTGATGCCGCGGTTGCGGGCGGAGAGCAGCGTGCGCTCGAGCAAGGCCGTGCCGACGCCGTGGCTCTGCCAGTCCTGCTCGATGCTGAAGGCGACCTCCGCCTCGCGCGAAAACATGCCGTTGATGTGCCGCAGCTCGGCGGCGCCGCGCAGCACGCCCTCGACAAAGAACCCGTGCACGACCGTGCCGAGTTCGTCGGCGGTGGCGGCATGGGCGGCGATCACGTCGTCCGACACCGTGCCGGAAAAGCGGCGGCGGCGGCTGTCGCTATCGAGACGCAGCAAATGGTCGCGATAGGCGGCGATTTCGCCAATCCATAGTTTGCGGACAAGGCCGCCGTCGGGCAAAGGCTCGAACGTCATCATTAAGTCTCCTCATGGCGTTTTGCCTTGCCTTGGTCCGCCTTCCGTCCCTGGAGCGCCCGCGAAGCAGGAACTCCGCACGCTACATGGTGCATTGCAGCAGAAAAGTCACTGCAGCATGGTACACGGGTGGTTTACCGGGATAAAACCACATAATTATCAAAGCCTTGGGGTGGGAATCGGCGGCTCATGCTGCGGCTTTTCTGCAGCAATTCTGCAGCAATTGCTGCGCTGCGCACGCAGCATTGTGCAGCAATGCTGCTGCGTCAGGGCTTCGCCGCGCCATCGGGCGATTTACAGGGGGCCCGGTTCCCCCTACGTGTCCGGCAATGCCCTGCGCGGTCCGTGATTTGTCCCTCTCTTGCTCGTCGCTTGCCCGGCCGGTCCTGGCCGGCCTGTCTTGAAGTCCTAAAGGCCGAATGCCCGAGACCTTCAGCACCCGTTATGCGGCGCTCGTCGCCGCCGGAAAGATCGAGGCCGATCCCGGCCAGGCGGTCTTGGTCCGGCATTTGGCGGCGCTCGAGCGGCGGCTGGAGGAACACCGGCTGGCGCACAAGTCGTCTTCGCTCGGCTGGCTGTTCGGCAAACGCAACAAGGCTGCCGCACCGGTGAAGGGCCTCTACGTCTACGGCGAGGTCGGGCGCGGCAAGACCATGCTGATGGACATGTTCTTCGCCACCAGCGCGGTCCAGCGCAAACGCAGGGTGCATTTCCACGAGTTCATGGCCGATGTGCACGAGCGCGTGCACACCTACCGGCAAGAGATGAAGAACGGCGACGCCGCCGACCACGATCCGATCCAGCGCGCGGCCGCCGCGATTGCCGAGGAGAGCTGGCTGCTCTGCTTCGATGAATTCCACGTCACCGACATCGCCGATGCGATGATCCTGGCGCGGCTGTTCACGCGGCTGTTCGAGCTTGGCGTCGTGGTGGTGGCGACGTCCAACCAGGCGCCGGCCGGCCTTTACAAAGACGGGCTCAACCGCGCCTTGTTTCTTCCCTTCATCGCTCTGCTGCAGACCTATTGCGACGTGGTGTGCCTCGACGCGCGCGTCGATTTCCGGCTGGAGAAGCTCACCGGCGTGCCGACCTGGTACGTGCCGCCGGACGCCGCCGCGACGGCTGCGCTCGACGAGGCCTGGACGCGCCTTGCCGGCGAGAATCACGGCGCCCCACACGATCTCATCGTGAAAGGTCACGTCGTGCACGTGCCGAAGGCGGCCATGGGCGTTGCCCGCCTTACATTCGAGGAGCTGTGCGCGCAGCCTCTTGCGGCGGCCGATTATCTCAAGATCGCGCTCGAATTCCACACCATCATCCTCGACCATATTCCGGTCATGGATTACAGCCGGCGCAATGAGGCCAAGCGCTTCATCATCCTGGTCGATACGCTTTACGACCACGCGGTGAAGCTGCTCGCCTCGGCTGAGGCGCAGCCCGATCATCTCTATGTGGCCACCGAGGGCTACGAGGCGAACGAGTTCAAGCGCACCGCTTCGCGCCTGATTGAAATGCGTTCGCAAGTCTATCTCGGTCTGCCGCACGGCGCGCGTCAGGAGCCGTCGATCGACGCCGGCAAGATCGTCGAAACCTGACGCACGCGTCAGCGCGAAGTCGAGACGCGCTCGGTTCAGAGCGCGCATCCAAGCGTAAAACGCAGCGCCGCATTCGCCGTGGCTGCATTTCTCGTGTTTGCAACGTCGCGCCGATCCTCTGCTGCACTGCAACGCGTTACGATTGCAGTGCAACACGCACCAATCAAAATTCGCGAAAAAGGTCTAGACAGAGGCCGCCGTCTCTGCTGGTATTATGTATACATGATGCCAGATGCGCTCCATGTTTGGGTCTTTCGGTGCCTTGTCGCGACATGCCTAACGGGATAACCACCACTCGGCCGCAGTCCGCGGCAGCACCCAGCTGAGAGTTTTCCCAATGGCGCGTAACAAAATTGCGTTGATTGGCGCCGGCCAGATTGGCGGCACCCTGGCCCACCTTATCGGCCTCAAACACCTGGGCGATGTCGTGATGTTCGACGTCGCGGAAGGCATCCCGCAAGGCAAGGCGCTCGACATCGCCGAGTCCTCGCCGGTCAACGATTTCGACGCGAAATTCACCGGCACCAACAGCTACGACGCCATCGAAGGCGCCGACGTCTGCATCGTGACCGCCGGCGTGCCGCGCAAGCCTGGTATGAGCCGCGACGACCTGCTCGACATCAACCTCAAGGTGATGGATCAGGTGGGCGCAGGCATCAAGAAGTATGCGCCGAACGCATTCGTGATCTGCATTACCAATCCACTCGATGCGATGGTGTGGGCGCTGCAGAAGAGCTGCGGCCTGCCGGCGCAGAAGGTGGTGGGCATGGCGGGCGTGCTCGACTCTGCGCGCTTCCGTTATTTCCTCGCCGATGAATTCAACGTCTCGGTGGAAGACGTCACCGCCTTCGTGCTCGGCGGCCACGGCGACACCATGGTGCCGCTCACACGCTATTCGGCGGTTGCCGGCATTCCGGTCCCCGATCTGGTGAAGATGGGCTGGACCACGCAGGCCCGTATCGACGAGATCGTGAAGCGCACCGCCAATGGCGGCGCCGAGATCGTCAACCTGCTCAAGACTGGCTCGGCCTTCTATGCGCCGGCCGCCTCGGCCATCGCGATGGCGGAAAGCTATCTGCTCGACAAGAAGCGCGTGCTGCCCTGCGCCGCCTGGCTCAATGGCGAGTACGGCATGAAGGACATCTATGTCGGCGTGCCGGTTGTCATCGGCGCGAAAGGTGTGGAACGCATTGTCGAGGTCGAGTTCACCGGCGGCGAGCGCGCTGCCTTCGAAAAGTCCGCGGCCTCCGTGCAGGGTCTGATCGAAGCCTGCAAGAAGATCGCGCCAGCTCTCGCGAACTAGAAGTCAAGACTCCGGGCCAGCGGATCGTCGCTGGCCCGGCCCACCTAGCGATTAAGGAAGCCGCATGAATATCCACGAGTATCAAGCCAAAGCGGTGCTGCGTGAGTTTGGGGTGCCGGTCCCGCGCGGCGTTCCTGCCTTCACAGTCGAGGAGGCGCTCAAAGGCGCCGAAGAACTCGGCGGCCCCGTCTGGGTGGTGAAGGCGCAGATCCATGCCGGCGGGCGCGGCAAGGCCGGCGGCGTCAAGGTGGTGAAATCCATCGATGACGTGAAGAAGGAAGCCACCCGCATCCTCGGCTCGACGCTGGTCACGCACCAGACCGGCCCGCAGGGCAAGAAGGTCAACCGCCTCTATATCGAGGAAGGCTCGGCCATCGATCGCGAGTTCTATCTCTCGGCGCTGATCGACCGCGAGACCTCGCGCGTCGCCTTTGTCGTGTCGACCGAAGGCGGCATGGATATCGAAGAGGTGGCGCACAGCCATCCCGAAAAGATTTTGACCTTCTCGGTCGATCCGGCCACCGGCGTCATGCCGCATCACGCCCGCACCGTGGCGCAGGCGCTCAAGCTCACCGGCGATCTCGCCAAGCAGATCGGCGACATCCTGCCCAAGCTCTACGCGGCCTTCACCAGCAAAGACATGAGCATGCTGGAGATCAACCCGCTGGTGGTGACCAAGGACAACAAGCTCATCTGTCTCGATGCCAAGGTCGATTTCGACGGCAACTCGCTCTATCGCCATCCCGATGTGCTGGCGCTGCGCGACTTGACCGAAGAGGACGAGAAGGAAGTCGAAGCGTCGAAATTCGACCTCAACTACATCGCCCTCGACGGCTCCATCGGCTGCATGGTCAACGGCGCGGGTCTCGCCATGGCGAGCATGGACATCATCAAGCTCTACGGCATGGCGCCGGCGAACTTCCTCGATGTCGGCGGCAGCGCCACCAAAGACCGCGTGACTGCGGCGTTCAAGATCATCACCTCCGATCCGAACGTGAAGGGCATCCTGGTCAACATCTTCGGCGGCATCATGAAGTGCGACGTCATCGCCGAGGGCGTGGTGGCCGCGGTGAAGGAAGTCGGCCTCAAGGTGCCGCTGGTG
>DATARB010000158.1:0-1806 GCA_036264375.1 Pseudolabrys sp. | reverse complement strand
TGGCAGCAGGACTATGACGACTTCGCGCGCCAGAGCCGCCGCATCGCCGCGGAAGCAGCGGAGTAGGGACGTGGTCCGCCCGGTCCGCATCGTCGATCGGCAGAGCTGGCGTGCCAACCGGCTGGCGCCGGGCGAGCGCGCCATCCCGGAGGAGACCGCGATTGCCTTCACCTATAACGGCACGTCCTATGCCGTGATGATGGCGACGCCGCAGGATCTCGAGGACTTCGCCATCGGCTTCAGCGTCACCGAGGGCATCGTCGCCTCACCGGACGAGATCGAGAGCCTCCAGATCATCGAGCAGGATGCCGGCATCGAGCTGCGCATGCGGCTGGCCGAGCCGCGCGCCAGCGCCTTTCACGAGCGGCGGCGCTATCTCGCCGGCCCGACCGGCTGCGGCCTATGCGGGATCGAATCGCTCGACGAAGCCATGCGCACGCCGGCCCTGGTCGCGGGCGACAGCCGTTTCTCGCCGCAAGACATCATGTATGCGCTGCATGCGCTCGATGGTCGCCAGACGATCAACCGCGAGACGCACGCCGTGCACGGCGCGGCCTTCTATCTGCCGGAGCGTGGCCTCGTCGCGCTGCGCGAGGATGTCGGCCGTCACAATGCGCTCGACAAGCTCGCCGGCGCGCTGATGCAGGGAAAGGCGCCGTGCGCAAGCGGTTTCGGCCTCGTCACCAGCCGCCTGTCGATCGAGATGATTCAGAAGGCGGCGGCCATCGGCATTCCGGTGCTGGTCGCGGTCTCGGCGCCGACGGCGCTGGCGGTACGGACGGCACAAGCCGCCGGCATGACGCTGATCGCGGTCGCGCGCAGCGACGGCTTCGAGATTTTCACCCATCCGCAACGGATCAAGGAAGAGCGCAGCCTCCATGTCGTCGCCGGATAGACTCGTTTACATGGCCAACCAGATCGGCAAGTTCTTCGTCTCGCAGGGCGACAAGGTCGCCGTGGAAGGCATCGCCACCCACATCAGAAAGTTCTGGGAGCCGCGCATGCGCAACTCCATTTTCGCGCACCTCGACGCGGGCGGGGCTGGCCTCGACCCGACGGTCAAGGTGGCGCTCGAAAGCCTGCGCCAGCCCGCCGCGCAGTAATCAAGCCGCGACGGCGACGCGCGCTTCGCCGCCCTTCACCTCGCCGATGACCCGCGCTTCGGATAACCTGCGGCGGCAGTCATATCGCGCGTAGCTTGGGCCTCGTCGGCCGCGCACGAGATTCGAGCGAGCTGCGCTTGCGTCGCACCTTGCTCCGCTCATTCCCGCGCAAGCGGGAATCCAGAAAGTGCAGAAAACCGGGCCTTAAGAGGTGGGTCTCCGCTTCCGCGGGGACGAGCGGGGCGATTCCGGGTAAACGCAACACGCTCGAGCAGCCCGTCGAATATCTGCGGAGCGTAATAGGGCTGGCGCTACCTCTCCGCCGAGTGCCCATGCACACTAAGAGACTGTTTGAGAACGGAAGCGCTGCCTTCAACCCTCCCCCCGCGCAGCGGCGGGGAGGGTCGGTTCGTATCGCTGCAAGCGATGCGAACCGGGGTGGGGGGCACTTGATGCGGGGAGACAAGTGGATTTGCATTGCCCCCCACCCCTGACCCCTCCCACCACGCGCAAGCGCGCGTAGGGGAGGGGAACGGCGAGCTGCTGCTATCATTGTCAAACAGTCTCTAAGGGGCGATAAGGCGCGAACGTCAGGCTGATATCTTCATGCCGATGCCGGAGGTGTGGTGCGTTGATTGCGATCGAACAGCTCAGGTATGTGCTGCTTGGCACGAGCGACCTCGCCGGCGCCGCCGAATTCGCA